>JBATTM010000410.1:0-7345 GCA_049670545.1 Polyangiales bacterium | reverse complement strand
GCTCCAAGGTGGCGCCGCCACCCGGCTGCTGGTCGCGGTCGGTCTTGGTGGGGCCGGCTTCAGCATGCAGGACATCCTGCTCGAGCCTTACGGCGGCGAACTCCTCAACCTGTCGGTGTCGGCCACGACGGTCCTCACCGCGATGATGGCGGGCGGCACCCTGGCTGGCCTCTTCGTGGCCGCGCGCTGGTTGTCGAATGATGGCGACCCTCATCGGCTCGCCGCCTTCGGCGCGTTGATCGGTATCGCCGGCTTTTCGGCGGTCATCTTCGCCGCCCCGCTCACCTCCGTCGGCATGTTCTGGTTCGGCACCGTGGTGATCGGATTCGGCGGCGGCTGGTTCTCGGTGGGCACGCTCACCGCCTCCATGTCGTTGTCTGAGCGCGGCCAGTCCGGCCTCGCGATTGGCGCCTGGGGCGCCGTTCAAGCCACGGCAGCCGGACTTGGCATCGCCATCGGCGGCGCGGTTCGCGACGGTGTCTCTACCCTCGCGCTCCAAGGCGCGCTGGGCCCCGGTCTCATCGAAAGCCAGGTCGGCTACAGCTTTGTCTACCACCTCGAAATTGCACTCTTGTTCGGCACGCTCGTGGCGATCGGTCCGCTGGTTCGGTCCGGTGTCCCGAGGGCCTCGTCTTCTACTCGTTTCGGGCTTGCGGAAATGCCCTGCTAGCCCCGGTTTGGAACTCCCATGATCACACAGTCCATCGACTTCGCTCAGCTCGCTCTCTACGCCTTTTGGATCTTCTTCGCCGGCCTGGTCTACTGGCTTCGCAAGGAAGACCGGCGTGAAGGTTACCCACTCGAGAAGGACATCCCTCGGAGGGTCGGGTCCACGACCAACGTCTTGATTCCGAAGCCCAAGACGTTCTTGCTGCCCGAAGGCGGTGAGCAACACGCCCCGGACTTCAAGCGGGATACCAGAGAATTCGAGATCGCCCGGACCTCGTTTTCCGGCGGGTCAACGAGTACGCCTACCACGGAAAACCCACTGCTGGCTGGGGTCGGCCCATCCTCCTACGCCGAGCGACACGACGAGCCCGAGCTTACCCGACAGGGCCATGTCGCTATTGTCCCGATGCGTGTTGCCGCAGACTACAAGGTGAGTGCCGGTCCCGACGTACGTGGCTAGGACCTGATGGGGGCCGATGGCGAGGTCGGCGGCAAGATCAAAGACATCTGGGTCGATCGGGCCGAGATGATGGTTCGCTACCTCGAGGTCGGACTGGGGGAAAGCGGCGACGAGGTTCGCTTGGTGCCGATGAACATGGTGGTGGTCCGAGGCGACAGGAAGTACGTCGAGGTTGAGGCGCTACACTCCACGCAGCTACACCTCGCCCCGACCCTCAAGCAGGACGAGCAGATTACGGTCATGGAGGAAGAGCGGATTGTTGCGTTCTTCGCGGGGGGCCGCCTCTACGCCGAGCCGAAGCGTCTGGGGCCGGTGGTATGAGCCACTCCGACGAAATGGAGCCCGTCTACGGGCTCCCCGCCGAGCTCCCGAACGGCGAGCGCATCCTTTGGCAAGGGGCGCCGAAGTGGCGTTCGCTCGCGAAGGCAGCGATGAAGATCCATTGGTTGGGCGTGTACTTTGCGGCCTTGGTGGTGGCCCGGCTCTCGCTCGCCTTCGGTGGAGGAGGGGTGGGCTCGGCGTCGTTCGAACTTCTTCAGATGATCGGACTGTTCTTGCTGTGCCTGGGTTTGGTGGCGTTGTTCGCCTGGCTGCACGCGAGAGCCACCGTGTACACGATCACCACCCGTCGCGTCGTGATGCGATTCGGGGTGGTGGTTTCGATGGCTTGGAACCTGCCCTTCAAGCGTCTCGCCGCGGCCGACCTCGTGGTCCGGGACGACGACGATGGCGACATCGCGCTGGAGCTTACGAAGGGAGAGCGCGTGCGACGCATCTACTTCTGGCCGCATGTGGCGCCGGGCTACTACCTCAAACCCCGCCCGGCCCTCCGTGCCATTGCGGAGCCCAACGCAGTGGCTAGATGCCTAAACGAGGCGGTCATGCGCTACGCGGCTGAGCAATCGGTCGCGATTGCGGGTGGCCCCGGGGGAGTGGCCAACGACAACGGACCGAGCGTTGGCCCCCGGCCGGTTCGGGACCTAACCACGGAGACGGCTTCGTAGGACCATGGAAGACGGCGCATTTCAGAGGGCGATCGCCCACCACCATATTCACGAGCAGAAGGTGCCGCGGGGTGCCTTGACCGGTGCGGCCGCGGTCATCGTCATCGCGGTCGCGCTCGCTGCGATGGGCAAAGCCAACCGTGTCGACGCGCCGCTGCCTACCGTTGCGCAGTCCGCCTCACTTCAGTTCGCAGACCTCCCGGATGGCGGAGTTGCCGTTCGATCCGCCGACGGCAGCCGCGAGATCATGACCCTTGAGCCTGAATCGGGCGGCTTCGTCCGCGGCGTACTCCGGGGCATGTTCCGCACTCGCAAGCTCGAGTCGATTGGCCGAGAGGCTCCGTTTCTGCTCGGCCGAACCGAAGACGGGCGCTTCGTGCTTCAGGATCCGGAGACCGGCCGCAGCGTCGAGCTGCGCTCGTTCGGACGTACGAACTACGAATCCTTCGACCGGTTGATGCGCGAGGCGAATCAATGACCGCCTCCGTCCATGCCCGGGTGTTCGACCTCGGCTGTACCGTGACTGCCACGAACACCCCCGAGGACCTTTCGGCGCACGTCGCACTCGATGGCAACCCTGAGATCCATCCCGGCGACTCGGTGACCGTGCATGGAGCCGAGATTGCGCCGGCGTTCGGTGAAACGATCCGCGTTCGTCGTCGAGCCACGGTGCGGCGGGCCTCACCCCTCAAGCGACTATGGGTCCGCCTCGTTGGCGACCTTGGAATCATGGAGCTCGTCGACTGAGCCCCGTTCATGGAGATGACATGACCACCCAAACCGTTCCAAACGAGTTCACCCTCAAGGCGCAGGAGACGACCACACTCAGCCCGCGCTTCTACACCACCAACATCAAGTCGATGAATCGCCTGTCGATCGACTCGGTCGGGCCGCAGTGGGAAGCCTTGATGGCCGAGTTCGAGGAGGACAAGAACTTCGGGCACTTCCACAAGGATGGCGACTGGGACTTCGATCCCCAGGCGCTCTCGCCCGAGCTTCGGAAGGAGTTTCTCGACTTTCTCGTCAGCTCGCTGACGGCCGAGTTTTCGGGCTGCGTGCTCTACGCCGAGCTGCACAAGAAAGGGTTCAACCCCGAGCAACAGCAACTCTTCCGCTACATGGCGCGGGACGAGTCGCGCCACGCGGGTTTCATCAACGAATGCCTCAAGGAGTTCGGCCTCAGCGTCGACATGGGCTTCTTGGTCAACAAGAAGCAGTACACGTACTTCAAGCCGAAGTTCATCCTCTATGCGACGTACCTGTCCGAGAAGATCGGCTACGCCCGATACATCCGAATCTTCCGGCATCTCGAGCGTAATCCCGAGAGTCGCTTTCACCCGATCTTCAACAAGTTCAACGAGTGGTGCAACGACGAGTTCCGCCACGGCGAGGCGCTGGCGCTGATGATGCGCGCCAACCCGAAACTTCTCAAGGGGCTGAACCGGCTTTGGATTCGGTTCTTCCAGCTCGCGGTGTTCGCCACCATGTTCGTGCGCGACCACACCCGGCCGCACCTTCATCATGCGCTCGGGCTGGACCCCGAGCAGAACGCGATTGAGGTGTTCCGTATCGTGCAAGCGGTGTCGAAGCAGGTGTTTCCGGTGCTGATCGATGTGGAGCACCCAGCCTTCCTCAAGCATCTGCGGCATCTGCGATCGCTTTCGGTGCGCATCATGACTCTGCAGGAGCAGGGCATCGTGGGTCGCATCAAGGCGCTGCCGCTGCAGCTCCGGGTCGGGGCGACCTTCGCGCGCATGTACTTCCTTCCCACTCAGACCAACGCGCTCCCGGATGAGCTCCGCATGGCGGCCGCCTGGTGACATGAACACGCTGCTCGCAATCCTGTTTGTCGTGGGGGTCTGGTGGCTCAGTACTGCCTTGGTGCTGCGTCTCGTTTGGCTTCCTCGACGAACGCACCGATGGAGTCTCGGGATTGCGAGCGTATTGGGTCTCGCCGGATTGGTTGCGACGTTCGCGTTGCGCAATGACAACACCAGCACTGGAGCTTGTCTTGGGTTCCTGAGCGGAATCGCGCTGTGGGGCTGGCATGAGTTGACGTTCTTGCTCGGTCGCGTGACCGGGCCTCGGCGTGGCCCTTGCCCACCGGGGCTCGAAGGCTGGGCGCGCTTTCGGGCCGCCACCGAGGCCGTCATTCATCACGAGCTAGCGTTGGCGGCAACCATGGCTGCGGTCGTCGCGCTCAGCTGGAACGCGTCCAATCAGGTCGCGGCGTGGACCTTCGCGGTGTTGTGGCTGATGCGCCTCTCGGCCAAATTCAACGTCTTCTTGGGCGTGCAGAATTTGTCGAAGGATTTCGTGCCGCCGCACTTGAAGTATCTCACGAGCTACTTTCGCGTATCACGCTTGAATCCGCTGATGCCGTTCTCGGTGGGGATCGCGTCCGGAGTCGCGTTCTTCCTATTCACGACCGTGACTCCGACCTCCGATGGAGAGGCGACCGGCCTCGTACTGTCGGCCTCTCTTCTGACTCTCGCCATCTTCGAGCACCTCTTTCTCGCGGTCCCGGTGCCGGACGCATGGCTTTGGCGCTGGGCTACGAAAGGAATCGAATGAACCTCTTGACTGAATACGCAAGTTGCGTCGACTATCGCGTCTCGCTCTGTGGCGGAGCGGTCTGATGAGGGAGGCGATTACCGTGAAACGCTCCGACGACAACGCATGGGGAACCGACTCGGATACGTATCCGCGCCCGGAAGCGAAATCTGAAGACAACGCCCTGGGAACCGACTCGGATACGTATCCGCGCCCGGAAGTGAAATCCGACGACAACGCATGGGGAACCGAGTCGGGTACGTATCCGCGCCCGGAAGCGATATCCCACGTGCACGCGATCGCGGAGCGGCCCTCTGAAGCCGACCTGCTAAACACCATCGAGGATCAGATCATCCCGCAGCTGCTCCTCGCCCACCGGTCACCTCTGATGTCCGGCGCGGTGCCCCCCGATACCTTCGAAATCTCGGACGAAGAGATCGAGCGATTCGCCGAGCTGTCCACGGGGCAGGACATGCCGGGGCTTCTCGGCCGCATGGAGGGTCTGCTCCGAGAGGGTCTTCCCATTCAGAACGTGCTTCTCGATGTGATCTCGCCGGCGGCGCTGTTGCTAGGCGAGCAGTGGTTGGACGACGAACGCTCCTTTTCGGATGTCACTGTGGGCCTTGGAATGCTCCAGCGGCTGGTGGCGGTGATAGGTCAGAAAGTCGAAGCGCCGGTCACCAAAAAGGGACTCGTGGTCTTGTCCGCCGCACCGGGCGAACAGCACACCCTCTCGATTCACGTGCTCGCGGAGTTCCTTCGAACCCAAGGCTGGGCCGTTCAGGTCGAACCCGTGGCGGACGAGATGGCGTTGCTCGAGCTCTTGGGACGCGAGAGCGTCTCCGCGATCGGGTTCACGGTGAACAATGACGCCTTGGTTCGGTATCTGGGCCCGCTGCTGGAGCGCATCCAGGCACTGCAACCCAGCGCTCAGGTCATGTTGGGCGGAGCGGCCGCCGGACTGTCCGAGGTGGCTGAGCGCTTCGGCGCACGACACTGTCGGTCGGGGCGCGACGCGCTCGATTGCCTCGGCTCCGCCCCCGCTTCGTCACTCCCGAATCGCGCCTATTAAAAGCGCATCAGATTCGCCCAAATCACTTGGGTGTTCTGCTTAAACGAAGTAGAACAAAAGTAGAACAGAAGTGACGATGCTAGCCGCAAGCGGAATCGAATCCAGGCCCCCCAATCCCGACTCAGGCCAGCCTCTTGAGCGCCGCGCAGTGGGGTCGATGGCCGACTTGGCACTGGTCCTCGATGCCTCCGGCACCATCGTGGATGTCTGGCTTGGCGAGGCGCTCAAGGACGAGCCCGGCTGGACTTACCTGGTTGGCGAAAAATGGGTCGACACGGTGCTGCCGGACAGTCGCCGCAAGGTGGCCAAGCTTCGTGAGAGCCTCGATAGGGGCGGCGAGTTCATACGGCGTCGAGAGATCAACCAGCAGGTCGATGGCCTTGGTTCGGTTCCGGTCCGCTTCGGTGGTTTCGTCACCGACGACCAGCACCTCATCCTTCCCGGTCAGGACCTGCGCCCAATCGCGGAGTTGCAGCAGCGATTGGTGAGCTCGCAGCAGGCGATGGACCTCGAGTACCGTCGCCTCCGCCAGGCGGATACCCGCTACCGAGTCCTTTTCCATGTCTGCTCGGAAGGCGCTCTTATCGTGCAAGGCGACGCACAAAAGGTGGTCGAAGCGAACCCCGCGGCCGCCTCGATTCTCGGCCAGTCGGTCGACGCTCTTCAGGGTAAGAAGCTTGTCGACCTTTTCGCGAAGGAAAGTCGAGACAACCTGCTGACGCTCGTCGGTGCAGTCAAAGCGGGCGGGACTCACACTCGGGTTCAGCTCGAATCCAGTGACCAAATGCCCTTGATGGCGTCCGCTTCCATGTTTTGGGAGGCTGGCGTTGTCTTGCTCCTCGTACGGTTCTGGCCCGCGGACGGTGCGGCCGCGGTCGATGGTCGCGAATCCCGAATGCTGCACGTGCTCGAGGCCCTCCCCGACGGTTTCGTCGTGATCGACGACAACCGAGACGTCCTCAGCGCCAACTCTGGGTTCTGTGAAATGGTCCAGCGAGCGGATGAGAGCCATGTGGTCGGACAGAGCTTCGAGCAGTGGTTTGGCCGCCCGGGGCTCGACCTAAACATCATCCTCTCGAATCTTCGAGAGCACGGCGTGGTTCGGAACTTTGCAACCGTAGTTGGGGGCGACTTCGGCGCAGCGCAAGAAGCGGTGGTGACCGCGGTGATGGCTCAGAACGGCGGCAAGCCCTGCTACGGCTTCGTGATTCGGCCAGTGGCGGCGTCACAGCGCGTTTCGGAACCCGGCGCGAACTCGCCCTCTCCTCGATCGGTCGATCAGCTCCGAGAGCTCGTGGGTCGAGTCCCGCTCAAGGACATTGTCCAAGAGTCGACCGACCTCATCGAGCGTCTTTGCATCGAGGCCGCGCTGGACGTCAGCGGCAACAACCGCGCGGCTGCGGCGCAGGTGCTCGGCCTCAGCCGACAAAGCCTGTACTCCAAGCTCCGCCGCCATGGCATGGGCGACCTCGACTCTTAGGAAGAACGCGGCTTCGCCGCGCGGCAAAGGCGGTCGCGGAGGGCTTCGGCGAGACCTGGCCCGGGGATCGGCGTGACGGCGATCGCGCGCGCATCGCTGTGATCGAG
>JBATTM010000409.1:0-18156 GCA_049670545.1 Polyangiales bacterium | reverse complement strand
CTCGGGGGGCGGGTGGTCCTGGGCTATCTGGGCAACCCAGCGGCGCACGGCGGAGCCGCGGTTCACCGTGGTCAGCCGGGTGGCGTACGATCACCATGGGCGCATCGTCGTGGCTGCTCAGTACGCCCACCACTGGGTCGGGTCGCGCCTCCCGCTGCGCCAGAACGTCGCCGCGCTGGCCCAGCTGGTCGCCCGTCCACGCTTGTGGCTCCGCATCCGCATGCGCGCTCGATACGATCTCGAAGATATCGCCGCCCGCGGAAGGTTCGCCGAAGTGCTTTGGGGGGTTCTCGAGGTGGCGGTGGTTCCGTTCCCCCGCCACAGCCTCCGCGTTCGCTACGACGCACGGTTGCTGCTCGATGGCCGCGTCTCGACGTTGCAACGTCTTCCGAACCCAGAGCACTGGATCGGCTTCGAGTACCGCTACCGCTACTGATTCCTGGCGCCTCACTGCATGATAGGGTGCCAGTTGATGAACGAGAAGAACGCGCTTCACGAGGCGTCCCAGCCCATGACCGCCTACGTCGCCGACATGTCGTATTTCAGCGGCAAGATGGAGGCCTACCTCCGGTACAAAGAGATCCCGTACCAGAGGCGCGTGGTCACTTCGAAGGTCATGCGGGATGAAGTGCTAGCGGCCACGGGGTTGATGAAAGTTCCCGTCATCCGTCTCGGGGACGGCCGGTGGCTCAAGGACACCACCCCGATGATCGACTGGTTCGAGGCCCAGCGTCCGAGGCCGCCGGTCGTCCCGACAGACCCTGCTCTTCGATTTCTGTCGAAGCTGGTGGAAGACTACGCAGACGAGTGGTGTTGGCGCGCCGCCCTCTACTGGCGGTGGATCCCCGAAGAGTCGCGTCGCCTGTTGATGACGCGGATCGGGAACGAGGTACTCGGGGACTTCCCGGCCCCCAAACGCTTGGCGGGTTGGTACTACGGCCGACGCCAGATCGCGTCCTTCCTCAGCGGCGATGGACTCACCGCGGATACCGAGCCCCAGATCCGTCAGCACTACCTCGACCTGCTCGACAACATGAGCCTCTTGCTGGAAGACCAACCCTTCCTGCTAGGCAGCCACCCGACGCTCGTCGACGTCGGGCTCTTCGGACCGATGTTCCGACATTACGCGCAGGACCCAACCCCCAGCCGGCTCATGGAGGAGCGCGCCCCTCAGGTCTACGCGTGGGTGGGCCGCATGTGGAACGCACGCGCGAGCCGACTCGGCGACCAAGTATCACTCTCGAGGTTTTCGCACCCAGGCTGGTCCTACTTCTTGAGAGAATTGATGGAGAACTACTGGCCATTTCTCCTTCGTTCGGCGCGCGCATGGCAACGGGGCGACAAGCGGGTCGACCACGATGCCCATGGCGTTACCTATCGCGGGCTCCGCGTGCTCCACTATCGCGTGTATTGCCTCGAGGTCCTGCAACGCACGTACACCGCCCTGCCACCCCAAGCGCGCGCGCATGTCGACGAAGTGCTCGCCCCTTACGGCGTGCTGGAACTAATTCCGGATCTCGATTCCGGTCTCATGCAAGAGCATGAACTGCCATTGAGGCCGGACCGACCGCAGCCCTCCAAGTTCAAGCGGATGCTGCTCGGGCTGACAGGCACGCCATGGGACATGCCGACCAAGCCCCAATCGTGATCAGCCCCAGGGCTATTCGTACAACTTGACGACGTGCACGCCCTTAGGCGAAGCCTGCATGCACAAGTCACAAAGCGTGCACTCGTCGAGATTCTCTTCGACGACCTCGACGGCGGCAGGGTCTGCACCGAGCTTGAAGATCTTGACGGGGCACACCTCGACGAGTTTGTTGGAGAGCCCGGCAGCCTTCTGCACAACGCTGTTATCGACATCTACGCGAATGAACATGGCCATGACGATTCCTCTTCGGCTCAGTTTCCGATGCGCTCTCGGACCAGGTTGGGAATATCACCGATCTCTTCGGCGACCGAAATGCCTGCCTCACGCATTCGGCGCATCTTGTCAGCCGGCGAGTCGACCTTCTTGTTCACGACCGTTCCCGCGTGCCCGAAGCTCATGCCCGGCATCTCGTCCATGAAGCGGCCGGCAACGAATGCCACGATAGGGAGACGGCTGTTGTTCTCTTGTGTCCACCGAGCGAGTTCGGCTTCGGCAGTGCCTCCCGGCTCCGAGTAGACGACGACCGCCTTCGTATCGCCGTCGGCCTCGAAAAGCGGGATCAAATCTGCGTAGGTCGAGCCGATGACCGGATCGCCACCGATCGAGATCGCCGTGCTTACCCCGAGCCCCGACAACGTGAGTGCGTTGCAGATCTCCGTGGTCATCCCGCCGGAACGAGACATCACCCCGACGACGCCCGGCTTGAAGGCCTTGCGACAATCGACCGCCGGACCCCCGAGACTGCCAAAGCGACAGACGTCAGGCACGATGACCCCAAGGCAATTCGGACCGATGACACGGGCTCCGTGAAGCGAAGCGTACTGGACGATCGCCGACGCATCTTTGCGAGGAATCCCCTCGGTGATGATCACCACTTCCTTGATGCCCGCGTCGATCGCCTCGTACGCGGCGTCGGGGGCGAACGCCAGGGGCACCGTGATCACGGTGCCGTCGACGCGCTCTTTCGCGGTGATCTCACGGACGGTGTCGTAGACCGGAACGCCGTAGACTTCTCGACCGCCCTTCCCTGGGGTCACCCCCCCGATGATCTTCGAACCATATTGTAGGCATTCGCGCGTGAAGTTCAGCGCTTCACGCCCCGTGATGCCCTGAACGATGAACTGGAAATCTTCGTGAACGATAACGGCCATTGCGGATCCTCTAGCCCACTTTCTCGACGGCGCGTCGCGCCGCTTCACTGATCGACACCGTACGATCGCAATACTCCACGCCGTACTTCTGGAGAATCTTGGCTGCGTCCGCTTCCCAGGCTCCGGGCACGCGGAAGATCAAGATCTTGTCTGCTGGCTCGAAGCCTAGCTCGGTGATTCCTTTGATGACGCCACGGGCGACCAAGTCGGCGCGCGTGTTGGATACCACGTTGGACATCACGGCGATCTTGTCGACCCCAGGTTTCGTGAGGACCAGCTTGGTGAGGCGGCGCGCCTTGTCCACGCTCGGATTGCCACCGATCGCCGCATAGTTCGCGGGGCGACCCCCATGCTTGCGCACCGCGTCTGTGAGGGTGAGAGATCCGCCCCCTGCACCGATGACCAAGCCGATGTTCCCATCGAACTCCGCGATCGGGCTGATGATCCCGCGTGGGTCGTCGGCGTCGATCTGCGCACCGTCGAGCTCAAACTGGGTGGGCTCTCGCACCTGACGCAGATCGTCTTTCGCGAAGCCGAGCTCGTCGAGCATGGGCCGTTGCCGATGACGCGCTTCGATCTCGAGGTCGGCTTCGACGTCGAGCACCACGAAATCGCCATCGCCGCGTTTCATCATCGAAGTAATGTCGAGGTCCGCGAGATCGTACTTGAGGAAGAGCCGTGCAAGGCCTGAGACGATGCGCGTCATGCGCTTCAAATCGTTGCCTTCGAGCGAAAGGGACTTGGCGAGCTCTTTCGCGATGTAGTCCGAGAAAGGATAGAGGGCCGAGAAATGGCGCCGAACGATGCGTTCGGGGTGAGTATCGCCGAGATCGTCGATCTTACCGGCCATGTCGCTCGCCGCGACCACGGGGAGCTTACTCGTACCGTCATAGGTGAAACTGAGGCTGTAGACCGCCCCGCCGCTCGGGCGCGCCTCGACGAGGATGCCGTTGGGCTTGCGGCCACCGTCATCGAGCGCGAGCAACTCGGTCGCCGCGGCCTTGGCCCCGGCAGGATCGGACGCCTCACGTACGGAGGCCTCCCCGAGGCCAGGCGCGATCACCTGCGCCTTCAATATGACCGGCCCGTCGACGCTCGCGGCGAGTCGCTCGGCATCTTCGGGAGACTTGGCAACCTCGCTCTGCACCAATGGAATTCGGTGCTTTTGGAGGAGCTGCTTCGCTTCGAATTCGTAAAAGCGCATAACGGAAGTGGGAGACTAGCCGTTCTCCTCCGCGGAGTGCAAGCGTTGGTTGGAGCAACCTGAAAGTCAGGCCGAAGCGGTGATCGATTCCGCCAGCGCGACCACACGCTTGGCATGGTCGACGTGGAGGTTTTCGATGAGCTTGCCATCAACGACGACGACACCCTTGCCTTGCGCCTGTGCCTCCGCATAGGCATCGATGATGCGGCGAGACAGTCGAACCTCGTCTTCGGAAGGCGCGAAGACCTCGTTGGCGCCCGCGACCTGCTTGGGGTGAATCAGCGTCTTTCCGTCGAATCCGAGTTCAGCCCCTTGTCGGCAAGAGTCAATGAACCCCTCGTGGTCGTTGAGATCGAGGTAGACCCCATCGAGAATCGCGATTCGTGCTGCACGCGCCGCGAGCAGGCAGAGCCCCAGGGCGGTGATCAGCGGCAGCCGCATCGCCGTATGCTGTGCTTGAAGGTCTTTGGCGAGGTCCGACGTACCCATGACCAGGCCCCCGAGGCGCGGGCTGGCGTCGGCGATCTCTTCGGCGTGTAGCATCGCACGTGGGGTTTCCATCATGCACCAGATCGCCATGTCGGACGCTGCGCCGTGTTCCTCGAGGACGGCTTCTGCTTGTCGCACCGTCTCGGCACTCTCGACCTTGGGTAAGAGGACTGCGCTGGGACCCGCGTGGGCGACCGCGACGAGGTCGTCGTAACCCCACGGCGTGTTCAAGCCGTTGGTTCGAATGAAGATCTCGCGCTTGGCGTACCCGCCGGCATCCACGGCCGCGACCACCTGGGAACGCGCGATCTCTTTGGCGTCTGGCGCGACGGCGTCCTCGAGGTCGAAAATCAGCGCGTCAGCAGGCAGCCCGCGGCTCTTCTGGAGCGCGCGGGCGTTCGAGCCGGGCATGTACAAGACACTGCGACGGGGTCGATGGGTTGTGGCCATGAGCGTCTCCTAGAACTGGTACGCCTGCTTGAGCTCGGCGTCCTTCTCCGCAAGCGCGCGCGCGAGCTGCACCATCACCTGGCACTGCTTGTACGTCGCGTCGTCCTGCATTTTACCATCGATCATGACCGCACCCGTGCCGTCGCCCATCTCTTCGATCACGCGCTTCGCCCAAAGGACTTCATCGACCGGCGGCGAAAACACCTTCTTTGCGATGTCGATCTGCACGGGATGGAGAGACCACGTCCCAACGCAGCCCAAGAGGAACGCGTTGCGGAACTGGTCTTCGGCCGCGAGCGTATCTCGAATGTCTCCGAAGGGGCCGTAGTACGCGAAGATGCCGTTCGACACGCAGGCGTCGACCATGCGAGCGATCGTGTAGTGCCAGAGGTCTTGCTGTGCCGTCGTGCGCGGTGCGTCCGGGTTGTCCGGGTCAGGATCGGTTCGAACGAGGTACCCAGGGTGGCCGCCCCCGACGCGCGTGGTCTTCATGCGGCGCGACGCGGCAAGGTCGGCGGGGCCAAGGCTCATCCCCTGCATACGAGGACTCGCGGCTGCGATCTCTTCGACGTTTGCGACGCCAAGCGCAGTCTCGAGAATCGCGTGGACCAGAATCGGTCGCTTCAACTTGGCGCGCGCCTCGAGTTGAGCAAGCAAACGATCAACGTAGTGAATGTCCCAAGGCCCCTCGACCTTCGGCACCATGATGACATCGACTTTGTCACCAACTTCTTGGACGATCTGCGTCACGTCATCGAGGAACCATGGGCTGTCCAAGCTGTTGACGCGGGTCCAGAGCTGACAGTCGCCGAAATCGGTTTCGCGGGCGATCCTGATGAAGCCCTCGCGTGCTGCGATCTTGTTGTCGGCCTGTACGGCGTCTTCGAGGTTGCCGAGAAGCACGTCGCATTTTCCGGTCATGCTCGGGACTTTGGCCGCCATCTTGGCGTTGCTCGGATCGAAAAAATGGATCATCCGAGACGGACGGAACGGGATTTCACGAGCGGGCTCCGGGGCCCCGATCGCCATGGGTTTGAAGAAATCCTTGGGGTTGCGCATGCTCTCTCCTCGGCCTGCCGCACGGTCTGCGGCCCGCGGGGCCCCTACTCCTAGACGGCAACGCGGGTCGGTGCAACGACCCCCGGGAAACCGGACGACACGAAGAGGAGACGCATGGAAATCGGGATGAACCTACCGGTGATGGCCCCTGGGCTCGATAGAGACACCTTCGCAGCGTGGTGTGCGCGCATCGACGCGGGACCGTACGGAAGCATCGCGGCCGGCGAGCGTATTTCCTTCTACAACCCCGACATGACCGCTGCACTCGCGGCGGCGTCGGTGCTCACCGAGCGAGTACGGGTCGTGAGCGGCGTCTTCGTTCCTATGCTCCACCACCCGGTCATGCTCGCGAAGCAACTGGCAACCATCGACGTCCTGTCGAACGGTCGGTTCGTGGCAGGCCTTGGTGTCGGCGGGCGCGAACAAGACTATCAATCGGTCGACGCGCCGCTTGGGAAGCGACTTACGCGCCTCGCGAAGAACGTCGAAACCATGCGACGTGTTTGGGGTGGTGAGCCTGTGGTCGACGGTGCCCGGCCGGTCGGGCCGACGCCAGTCCAGGAAGGCGGCCCCAAGCTGCTCGCCGGCTCACTCATGGTGGAGTCAATCCAGGTGGCCTCGCGTTGGGCCGATGGGCTTTGTGGGTTTAGTTTTGGTCCGGCGCAGGCAGAGATGACGCTGCAGTTCGAGGCGGCGCGCCGCGCCTGGAAAGAGCGAGACAAGCCGGCGCCCTGGCTCGCAACAGGCTTCTGGTATGCGCTCGGTCCGAACGCGCGCGAACAGCTCGATACCTATCTAGACCGCTATCTCAACTTCATGGCACCGATCGCGAGAGAAAACGTCAAGCAAATCTGCATCGCGACCACCCCTCAAGCATTGAAGGACGCGCTTGCACAGGCGGAGGACGCTGGCGCCGACGAAGTCTTGCTCGTTCCCACAACCACAGATCCAGACGACGTGCATCGCGTCGCCGACATTCTCGGCTGAGCCCAACGATCCTTGCACGCTACGCGGCGTCGCTATGGGCGGCGTTCGTATCGTCGCCTCTGGTGAACCAGGCATCGAGCTCATCGGCACCGCCGAGGTGTTTTCCATCGACGAACACCTGCGGTGTCGTTCCGAGGCCGCTAACCGCCAGGCGCATTGACTGGGTCGACACGATCTCCTCGTACTCGAGGCCCCGGTCTTGTAGTCGCCGCTTGGCCTTGACGCAGAAGCTGCAACCGGGCTTGGTGAACAACACGATACTCGGCGGGACGCGCGCGTCCTCAGCAACGTAGCGAAGCATCGTATCCGCGTCAGAGGCGCCGTAGGGATCGCCCTCCACCTCGGGTTCGATAAACATCTTCTCGATGACCCCATCACGCACCAACATCGAGTAGCGCCACGAGCGTGCGCCGAACCCAAGGTCGCCCTTGTCAACCATCATGCCCATCGCGGTGGTGAACTCGCCATTCCCGTCGGGAATGAATCGGATGCGGTCTGCGCCCTCCTCTTTTCGCCACGCATCCATGACGAACGCGTCGTTGACGGAGAGGCAGACGATGTCATCGACCCCATGTGCGTGAAAGGTCGGCGCCAGCTGTTGATATCGGGGAACATGCGAACTCGAACAGGTCGGGGTGAACGCGCCGGGAAGCGCGAACACGACGACGGTCTTGTCGCGGAAGAGCTCAGCGGAACGAACGGAGGTCCACTCGCCATCCTCGCGGAGGCGAAACTCGACGTCTGGAACGGCTTGGTTTTCTCGATTGGCTAGGGTCATCTTGATTCTCCGCAGCTCAGTGATTGCGAAGATCGTGCCAGTTCATTAGCAAGTATTTCCAGACCTTTAGGTAAACACAGCAACGTTATGACATTCCCGAGAATACCGAAATAGCGTTGCAGCAACGAGATCTCGGTCCCATGAATGATGGATGGGACAACTGCAGGACTACACGGCCGACCTCCGAGCGCTCGCAGAGATGGCGGGACAGCCCCATCAACTGGAGACCGTCCTCCATCACGCGCTCGCCGCACTCCGGGACGTTGTGCCGTACGATCTCGCGGCCGTGCTTGCCCTGCACGGCGAGGAGCTCGTGGTCGAAGTCGCAGATGGCCCACTCGCCAACGATCGCGTTCGCCACCACCGACTCAAGCTCGACGACTTTCCCACCATCGTCCGCGCCCTCGAAACTCGGAAACCCATCGCACTCGAAGAACACAACCATGCGGGTACCGAGGGAGATCCGTACGACGGCGTCCTCGACCTCGAGCATGGCCACTCGTGCATGGTGGTGCCCCTCTACGCCGCGGATCGATCGCTCGGGATCATCACCCTCGACCGCGCGGTATGCCAGACCTACCGACCCGAGGCGGTCGACCTCGCGGGTGTCTACGGGCAGCTCGTTGCATACGCCATGCTGTTCGCGGAACAGACGCGCCTCCTCAACCGCTACCGCCTCGCACTTCAGGAACAGAACCGGCTCCTCGTAGAAGAGATCGGCGGTTCGCAAGCGTGCGACGCCATGGAGTCGAGCCGGTCGGCACCCATGCGCCAAGTGACCGAGCTCGCGAAACAGGGTGCTGCGGCCGACATTCCGATTCTGATTCGGGGCGAAACAGGAACCGGCAAGGAAGTGCTCGCCCAAGCGATCCACGCGTGGAGTGGTCGTGGAGAGGGGCCTTTCGTCAAACTCAACTGCGCGGCGATTCCAGAGAACTTAGTTGAGAGCGAGCTCTTCGGGCACGTCAAGGGAGCGTTCTCTGGTGCCGATCGGCGTCGCCAAGGCCGCTTTCTCACCGCCAACGGCGGTACGCTGCTCCTCGATGAGATCGGAGACATGCCATCGTCGACGCAGAGCAAGCTCCTGCGTGTGTTGCAGGAAGGCACGTTCGAACCTCTTGGATCCGATCAGGAAGTCCGGGTCGATGTACGTGTCGTCGCAGCCTCACACGTCGACCTCGAACGCGCGATCGAGCAGGGTCGGTTTCGGTCGGATCTGTACTACCGCTTGGCCGCGTTTCCGCTCGAGCTCCCGCCCCTACGCGAACGAATCGAAGATCTGCCAGGACTCGCCCACAACTTTCTCGGCCAGCTCGCCCAACGAACCGGTCGGGGCCCCTGGGTGCTCAGCGATGCGGCGCTCGATGCGTTGATGGATGAAAGTTGGCCGGGCAACATCCGCGAGTTGGTGAACGCACTCGAGCGAGCCACCATCCTCCAACCCAAGGGCGTGATCGATATGCCGCACTTGGTTCTGCATGGCGCAACTCAGGCGAGACCGTCGCCGGGTCCGAGCGCGCCGACAGCGATGGTGACGCTGCGCGAGCACGAACGACGCTACCTCGCGCAGGCGCTCCGGAGAACCCGGGGAAAGATCTACGGCGACGATGGGGCCGCGAAGCTCCTAGGACTCAAACCGACGACGCTCCAGAGCAAGCTGAAGAAGCACGGGCTCAAGGCGTAGCGACCCGCGGACGGCGGCGCGTGGTATAAGCAGCCCTCTCAGGAGGGAACCCTATGAAAGCCTTGATCGTCGTCTTCTTCGTCGCCGGAGCATTTGCTGCGGGCATGTTCGCCGTACAGAACGGCCCCTCCCTAGCGGAAGCCCAACCGCCCAAGAAGAGCCAGTGGCAGTATCAGTGCTTCACGGCGTCTGGGGTCACCCAAGTCACGGAACGCGCAAACAAGATGGGTCAACAAGGGTGGGAACTCGTCACCTCGGCAGGCGGAAACGAAACCCTGTGGTGCTTCAAGCGCCCCCTCTGGAAGAAGTAGCGGATGGTCCAAAGCCAAGGTCGCCGCTGGCCGAAGCAGCTGCTCTTGATCGTGGCCGCGCTCTTCGTCATCGGCGTCGTCGTGAACTACACCTACGTGGCCGACCTGCGGCCCGACACGTTGGTCGAGGACACACCAGACGCGCGCGCGGCGGGTACAGCGCGTTTGCAGGCAATGGCCAGTGCACACGGCGCGGACGCTTGGCAGCGATACGACGTCATGGACGTCATGGTCGACGATACCTGGCACGGCGCGATGATGAGGGGCGCGATGATGCACTGGGAAGAGTCCCCGCAGTCCCTTCATGGACGCTTCGCGCGAGGCACGTGGACGGGCGAGGTGGAGCTTCTGAGCGGACCGGACGCGGGTGAGCGATGGGGCGTGCAAAGCTGGAAGACCTGGAAGGCGGAAGCGGGCGGGGAACCGGAGTTCGCACACGACTCAACCGTCGAGTTCGTCGTTCCGACGACTCAATACTTCCTCGAGCTACCCCTCCGAATTCCGTCCGCAACGATCGTCCTCGAAGCAGGTCAGACGACGTGGAACGGCAAGGCCTACGACCTCGTGTTCGCCACGTGGGAAAGCCCCGAACCACTCTCTGAGATGGATCAATACATGCTCTTCATCGACCCGGACACAGGTCTGCTCGCGCGCACCGATTTCACCGTTCGAGATCAGGGCGGAGGTGCGGTCGGCTCGGCCCACTACCTCGACTACGAAGACGTTGGAGGCGTGAAAATGGCCAAAGAGATCGCGATCTTCGGCCTTCTACCCGGCGGGATGGAGCTGCCGGTACACACGTTCGACATGAAAGAGCTCCAATGGGACACGGTCACGGTGGACGCGCTCCGCCCCGACCCTACACTCCCCGACGAAGGAGAGTCGAAACCGAGCTCTTGACCTACGCGCCCGACACGCGCCTACGCGCCCTCAACTCCATTCCGATCGACCCAGAGGGCACGCATGTCCTTTACTGGATGGTGGGGTTTCGCCGCCCGCACTGGAACTTCGCGTTGCAGCACGCCGTCGCGCATGCGGTTGCGCTCGGCAAACCGCTGGTGATTCTCGAAGCCCTGCGCGTGGGGTACCCCTGGGCGAGCGAGCGCCTCCATCGTTTCGTTCTCGATGGGATGCGGGCACACGACGCGCACTTCGCCGACGAGGCAGTCGTCTATTTTCCCTACCTCGAACCCGAGGCAGGGCACGGCAAGGGGCTACTCACATCGATCGCACGCACGGCCTGCGTGGTGGTCAGCGATGACTACCCGACGTTCTTCATTCCAAAGATGCAAAACGTGGCCGCCTCACGGCTCGACACGCGGCTCGAAATCGTCGACAGCAATGGCCTTCTGCCGGTCCGATCGGCGGACAAAGTATTCGCTCGCGCCTTCGATTTTCGCCGTGTCTTGCAGCGCACACTGCTCGACCATCTAAACGTCGTACCCGAGGCCAACCCATTGGCGACAGCCACCCTGCCCGTCCCAACAGACTCCGTGATCGGAGAGGTCTTGAACGGGTGGAGCCGCGCCACAGATTCCGAGCTTGCAGGAGAAACTCTCCACGCACTTCCCGTCGACCACGGTGTCGGCCCGGTCGGTCTCGAAGGTGGGTTCATCGCAGGAGAGGCCCGAGCGATGTCATTTCTCAACGGCGCAATCGATCGATACGGAGACGAGAGGAGTCACCCGGACGCCGACGCCGCCAGCGGCCTGTCACCATGGCTCCACTTCGGCCACGTCTCTCCGCACCAGATCTTCGATGAGCTCGCGCGCAACGAGGGATGGAGCGTCAACGACGTCTCTTCGAAACGCGGTGGTCAGCGGGAGGGTTGGTGGGGGATGAGCCCGAGCGCGGAATCGTTTCTCGACGAGTTGGTCACCTGGAGAGAGCTCGGTTTCAACATGACGGCACGTCGCACCGACTACGACCAATACGACTCGCTACCCGAGTGGGCACGCAAGACCCTTGCGGAGCACGCCGACGATCCACGAGAGCACCTCTACACGCTCGAACAATTCGAGGCTTCAGAGACCCACGATCCGATTTGGAACGCTGCACAAAACGAGCTTCGCGACACCGGTCGCATGCAAAACTACCTGCGCATGCTCTGGGGCAAGAAGATCCTCGAATGGACGCCGAACCCCCAGGATGCGCTCGCCGTGATGGTCGAGCTCAACAACAAGTACGCACTCGACGGTCGCGATCCCAACAGCTACTCGGGGATCTTCTGGGTGCTCGGTCGCTACGACCGGGCGTGGGGCCCGGAACGCCCCATTTTCGGGAAAATTCGCTACATGAGCTCTGAAAACACGAAGCGAAAGCTGCGCATCGCCAACTACCTCGCGCGCTTCGGAAGCCAAGCGCAGCTCTTCTAGCTCGAAGCCAAAACGGGATTGCGCAGAGGGCATCACGAGCACTAGGCTCCACCACGCGAAACCAATCGATGTCGTTTTTTGATGATGAACAAGTGCGCCTCAACGTGGATCGACTCCCCATCGAGTTCGACGACTATGGCTTCGATCGCTTCGGCCTTTCGAAGAAGACGCTTGTGCGCGCGTACTCGCCAATGGCGTACTTCTATCGACACTATCTAAAGGTGACCGCGTTCGGGATGGGAAACGTCCCCCCGAAGGGACGTGCGCTGATCGTCTCGAACCATTCCGGCGGGATCGGCGCGGATGCGGCCATGATTCTCACTTCTCTAATCTTGAACGACGAGGCCCCTCGACTTGGGCAAGGCATGGCCGACTTCTTCTTGACGCGATCGCCGTTCACGTCGCTGGCACTGACCAGGCTCGGTCATCTCACCGGCCTCCCCGAACACGGAGAGCAGCTCCTCGAAGATGAGCGACTCGTCGTCGTATTTCCCGAAGGCGCGCGCGGTGCGGGCAAGCTCTACAAAGACCGCTACAAGCTCGTGCGTTTCGGGACGGGGTTCGTTCGGCTGGCTTTGAAAATGCGCACACCCATCATTCCGTGTGCGTTTATCGGCGGCGAAGAAGCCTTCCCGCAACTCTTTCACATCGATTGGCTCGCCAAACTCGTCAACGGCCCCTTCGTTCCGGTGGCGCCGCAACTCGTCCTGTTTCCGCTCCCGGTCGCGTGTCAGGTGTACTACGGGCCGCCCATGCACTTCGAGGGAGACGGTTCCGAATCGGACCAAGTCATCGATATGTACGTCGACCGCGTCCGCGAGTCGATGGAACGGCTGATCAGCGCAGGACTGGACGCGCGGCCGCAGTCGTTCATGTTTGAGAAGATGCGCGACCCCAAGAAAGATGGCGAGCGATGAAGATCTTAATCACAGGAATCAGCGGAACGCTGGCACGCGGCGTGGCGTACCGGCTCGTGCGGCGCGGCCACAAGGTCATTGGGATCGACAAGCGTCCATGGCCCGACGTTCCTGAAGGCGTCGAAATGCATCAGGCGGACATCCGCAAACGTCCCGCTGAAGATGTATTCCGCACGGCGAGGCCGGATGCGCTCGTGCACATGGCGACGGTCACGCACTTCACGACGAGCACCGAGGAGCGATATCGGATCAATCTCGGAGGCACGCGAAAGCTGTTCGAGTACTGCCACGAATACGGCGTCCGACAGGCGGTGTTCGTCGGGCGGCATACCGTGTACGGGGCCACGCCCGACTCCCCGCTCTACCACACGGAAGAAGAACCACCGCTCGCAGGCGCTGCCTTCAAAGAGCTCGCCGACCTGGTGGCCGCCGACCTATACGCGGGAAGCGCGCTGTGGCGATGGCCCGAGATCGACACCGCCGTCCTCCGGCTCTGCTACTTTCTCGGCCCGAGTCGGGGCGGCACGCTCGCAAGCTTCCTGTCGAAGCCCCGCGTCCCCTTGGTTCTTGGGTTCGATCCCCTCTACCAACTCATGCATGAGTGGGACGCCGAAGAGGCGATCACAGCGGCTGTCGAGCACCGGCTCCGCGGCGTATTCAACGTCGCGGGACCGCCGCCCGTACCGCTTTCGACCGTCGTCTCGGCCACTGGGAAGCGAGGTGTCCCGATCCCGGAGCCCCTCTACCGCAGCGTTCTCGGTCGCTTCGGCTTTCCGCACCTACCCGACGACGCGATCGCACACGTGAAGTATCCGATCGTCATCGACACGAGCGCCTTCGCCGAAGCAACCGGCTTCGAACCCAAGTTTTCCGCCAAGCAAACCATGGAAGGTTTCCGGTGGAACTAGCGACCGCGATCTAACCAGAGTCAGTCCTCGGGGGGATTGACGACGGCTTCGCATGCGTCTGCGTCGAAGTCGTCAGGATTCGGAGTGCAAGGAACGAACGGCCCCTCGCCCTCTTCTTCGAAGTAGCTCTCCAGTGGCTCGTCGCTCAGGAGATGGTCGACGTAGTCGCGAAGGTTCATGTCCTCGGACTGAATCTCGCTTCCTGCCCACGCCAATGACGCGAAGTCGGTGAGGAACAGATTTACGAGATCACCTTCAGCATCGTCGAAGCCCGGTATCGAGACGCAGTGGCTGTCGTTCGTATTGCGATAGAACGGGATGTAGTACCCGAGGTTGTCGCGCCCGGGGGCATCATACTGGGCACGAAGGAGTTCGATGTCGTCCCACCAAGCGGTGTGGATGCCAGTTCGATCGGTCGACACGTCCTGGTCCAATCCGAGACCCTCTCCATCGAACAGGATCAACTGACCGCCATCGTCGAGTGTCCAGAACCGCTCGTACGAGTAGAGGGAGTAGTTGTAGTCGAGGCGGAAGAACGTGGAGGCCAACCGGTCGTCGGGGAACTCCTCGGACAACACCCGGCTTAGCTCACCGAAGTTGGCCGACAGCACATCCGTCTGAGGGGCACTGGCGATCAGGCTGTCTGCATCCCAAACGCTGCGTACTTCATTGTGCAGCGGTAGCGAACGCGACGTCGGCGCTTGGTTCGGAAAGAGCGGGCCCGAATCGTCGAGGAGATACCCCCGTTCGACGCCCTCGATGCCGGTGCGCAGGAAATAGTAGTTGACGATGGCGCCGGCACCGCCCGCACTGCAGCCGCCCACGAACATTTTCGGAACGGTGTCGAACATTTCGTTCAACATCTCGGTCATCGCAAGAACGTTGGTATGGCCTTGGTGCGCGAACTCCGCGTCGGGCTCCACGCCGTTCGGATCTTGATAGGTGTTCGTGACCGATCCCGCGTAGACGTCGCCTGTGCAGTAGGGCACGAAGACCTTGTTCCAGTCGGCCATTGGGGTCACCGACGGATCGTCGTTGATCAGCGGATAGACCTGATTGACGTTGACCGCGAGTTCGCTGTCGCCGAGCGGGAAGAAAACGTGCTCGTTGGCGTAGTCGTCAGGAAGGCCGTTCGGGTTGGTCGCGCCGCGCGCGTTTCCACTGATGCAGCTGTCGTAGTCCCAGCATCCGCCGCCGCCCATGAAGTAAATTGCGATGTTGTCGGAGGTCTCGGAGAACTCGACGTAGAACGCGTATTGGCTTCCGTCACTGCAGACGGTGCCTTCGGGCTCGTACTTAACCCATTCGCCGAACGCCGGAGGCTCGAAGGTGCCGCCGGATCCGGCCGTGCCACCTGCGCCACCGCCCGCACCCGTTCCACCGGACCCGGCAGTGCCGCCGCTTCCGCTGTCATCACTGCATCCGAGCGCCACGAGGGCCAAAACCAAGAAACAACCAAGAGATAGTCTGTGAATCATGCCGGCAACCTTATCACTGAATATGATTCAGTCGACCTCAGAATCCGCTGATTCTGGGGCGATTGGGGCTGCAAATTTGGTTCAACCTCCCCCGCGGCCGATAGTGGCCCGGCGATGGAGCCCCCCGAAACACCGGATCCCGAAGAACCCCTCCCACTGGGTGAACCCGCACCAGGGGTCCCCGGGTTGGCAACTCCCCACGACAGCGCGCTCGGGTTCCCCCTCAACCGTGCCAACGCGACCTTGGGCGACATCATTTCGACCGCGGCCGAAGCGTGGCGGCGCGACGTCGGCACCTGGGCGCTGGCCACGATTCTCGTGTTCCTGATCGGCTTCGGAGTGCCCTTCGTGCTCGGATTGGTCATCGGGGTACTGAAATCGCTCCTCGAAGCCGGCGAAGCGAACCGTGCCGCCGTCGCCACGATGTCCGGGCTCGAGGCAGGGGTTCAAGTTCTCCAGACGATCGTCAACGGGGTGCTCGGCATGGGATTCTGGGCGATGGCGATTCGGGGTCTTCAGGGAGAGCCGGCTCCTATCGCGGCGCTGTTTGGGCAGATTCGCAAGGCGTTCAAGTACGTCCTTCAGATCCTCGCGATCTGGATCCCTCTCGCGGTTTTCTTCGGGGGTATCGCGATCATCATCATGCTGGTGTCCGTCGGCGGCATCGACTTCGACATGCCACTCGAAGAGGCGATCTACCAAGTCGCGCCATCGCTGTGGTGGTTCGCGATCATCGGGACGCCGATCTACTTGTATGTGTTCCTCGGGATCATCTTCGCGCAACAGGAGCTGACGTACAATGACAGTGCGGGGCCGATCGAGGCGATCCTGATCTCGTGGCGGATCGTCCGAGGTCGACGCTGGTTGATCCTCGGTACCGCGATCGTCAGCGGCTTGATCGCGCTCTCCTCGATGCTCTTGTGCGGCGTTGGTTTTCTGTTCGGAGGCCCTCTCGCGAGCCTGATTATCACCTCCCTGTACCTGGCGCTTCGAGACGGCGCTGACGTCCCCGTGGCGGACACGCGCTCGACACTCGGCTCCCGGGCCTAGCCAGCGCCGGCACGCGTCTTGCTCTATTCCAAGCCGAGGAGCGCCGCGGCCGTGCCAAGCTGTGCCGTCGGCGGGAAAGGACGACAATTATGTCTTCGAATCGCTTTTGGGCCCTGACTTTGGGCCTCGCGCTCGCCGGCGCCGGCCTGTTCGCCCCGGCGAGATCCGCCCTTGCTTGTGGCGGATTTTTCTGTTCCGCCAATGCGCCCGTGAACCAGGCGGCCGAACGAATCATCTTCGCCAAGAACGCGGATGGGTCGGTCACGGCGGTGGTGCAGATTCAGTATTCGGGCCCTTCCGAGAACTTCGCGTGGGTGCTGCCCGTGCCCGGGATCCCCGAGGTCAAGGTGTCGTCCGACCTCGCGTTTCGGCGTCTGCAGCAGGCCAGCAACCCTCAGTACATCACGACCCAGGTCGTGGAAGGCGTGTGCGACTCCGGCTTCTTGGCCCCACAGGGCTCCACCGACAGCGGGGGCGGCGGCACCGGGGGCGGTGGGGGTTCTTCTGGCGGCGGCGTGACAGTCCTCGCGTCAGGCAACGTCGGCCCGTACGACTTCGTCGTCATCCAGCCCGAGGCATCGTCCGCAACGATCGGTGCAGTGGCCGTCGATTGGCTGACGAACGAGGGCTACGACGTCGTCCCGCCTGGAGGGGACCCGATGGCAATCTCCACCATGTTGGGCAGCTACCTGCAAGGCGGCATGAACCTCCTCGCGTTTCGGCTCACCAAGGGCAACAGCACCGGCACGATTCGGCCCGTTCGAATCACCTATCCCACCGAGCTTCCGATGATCCCGATTCGGCCCACGGCGGTCGCCGCGAACGACGACATGGGCGTGATGGTGTGGGTTCTCGGAGAGGCGCGGGCGATCCCGGTGAACTACCGGTCCCTCGAGCTCAACGAGGCGTTGATCGACTGGCCGCGGTTCGGCGCCAACTACAACCAGGTGGTGGTCGCAGCGGCAGACGAGGCGGGCGGACAGGGATTCGTCACGGAACGGGCCGGCCCTGCGAGCGACTACCAGGACACCGTCGTCCTTCCCTTCGAACGAGACGACTGGGGCGCGCTGTCGATGAGCGCCGACTCGCTGACATCGGCAGAGCTTCTCGTGCAGAGCGCATGGATGTTCTCCGCATGGGACGGTTACGCCGATGTCGCTGAACGCTACCTGCCCGATGGTGTGCTGATCGAGAACTTCTTGAACTGCCCCAACTGCGAACAAGACCTTCTCGCCGAGGCGATCGACAAGGAAGCGTTCCTCGACGACCTCGCCCTCGACGTCGTGGAACCGATGCTCGAAACCCAGGCGCTTCTGTCATCACGACCGTACGTCACACGGCTCTACACGACCCTGTCGGCGCCAGAGATGGACTTGGATCCGCTGTTTGACTTCAACTCGGATCTTGGAGACGCCTCCAATGTGCACAACGCGACCCAGGTGGTCGAGTGCGCCCCGGGCCTCACGATGGCAGAAGTGCCTTCCCGCTTCGTGCTGGAGGACGGACGGGTCGTACGAGTCGCGCCCGGTGCACCTTGGCCGTTCAACCCCGGGGCAACCGAAGCGCTACCCGCGAACTCGGCGATCCTTCAGCTGTCGACGTCAGGGGACGGCGAAATTCTCCGAAACAACGCTGCCGCCATCGACGCCCTCCTGGCACGCCACAAC
>JBATTM010000408.1:0-10415 GCA_049670545.1 Polyangiales bacterium | reverse complement strand
GAAGAGGCCTTTGGCACTCGCGCCGAGGTCGGAGGCGCACGAGTCGGCCACCATGCCGTCCTTTGGCTGCGGGATACGCCGCACGAAGCTGCCGTGGGGATCCGGGGCCGCGCGCGCGCCCGTGGTGTCGGGGTGTACCCCGTGACGCCCTTCTATGCGGGGATTCCCCCGTGTGCCGGGTTCTTGCTGGGTTACGCAAGTCTCGACCCGAATGAGATTCGAGAGGCGATCACCCGACTCGCTGACGCAGTGATCTAAGAACCGCCCGAGTGCACGGCCTGGCTTGGGTACGAAATCTCGAGAACCAGACAGCCTTCGTCGGTGCGGAATGGGCCGTGGAGTTCGCCTGCGGGGCGGCTGGCGTAGTCGCCTTTCGTGAGCCAGCGATCGAACGCGGCGTCATGGAGGCGGCCTTCGATGATGAAGACTTCTTCGGGGTAGTCGTGGGTCTTGGGGCCGAGCGGAGTCGTGTCGGCGCCCGGCGCGAAGCGCGTGAGTCGGGTGTAGTCACCCGTCTCGTTGTCGATCGCGAGGGTGAGCTCTTCGGCGATGCCTTCTAGGCCTTCAATGGGCTGCCAGTCGCCTTTGTGCACGTCGGAGAGCGGATTCCAATAAGTGCGGCTTGTCTTAGGCATCGGGGGTTGAGGCTCCGAACGCGCCGACGTGGTCGGTGATGGCTTCCCGATCGTCCGCTATGGCAGTGATGGTAGTCGTCACGGATACGCTCATGTGGCGGACGGTACAGCGGACTTCCGTGGTGTTCAAATGCACACGCGTGCAACGCGCGCGCCCGACGACCAGGCGGCGGTTGCGCGCGGAGGGAATTACGAGCGAACGCCTTGGACAACCCTAGGAATCTCGCCACCAAAGATCATGGTGAGCGCCGCCGGGGCATCGTAGTGGTGCCGTTCCAGCGCGGATTGAAGGATTTCGATCTCGACTGGAGCATTGCATACCTGGTGAAGATACTGGGCCAAAGACGAGGGGACGCTTCTCGCGGAGTGCGGCTTCAACTCGTGCTCGAGTCGTTGGAGCTGAGATGCGAAGCCGATGTTGGGAAGGACTTGAATCCGCTTCGATCGAACTCGGCAGAGGGCCTCGAAGAAGCTCATGGCCTCCGTCTTCATCAGGAGGGCGATGGCTAGGGTTGCGGATCGGCTGACGCCGACTTCGCAATGGACCAACAGCTTGGCCTTCGGGTCACTCTCGATCGCGCCCGCTGCGAAGTCGAAGAACTGCGAGAACGTCCCTCCGATATCCTGCTGCATGCCATCGTGGACACCGAGGAACAGATGATGAAAGTCTTGCTGCAAGAACTCCATTTTCGAACGATCATGCTCCGCCAGGCAGCTCACCACGTGAGTGACGCCGGCCTCCTGCAGTTCTTCCACTCGTTCCCGGGTCGGTCGGGCACCTAGGTACAGAGCCGGAGTGATCTCGCTGAAGAAGCTCGCACGGAGGTCGACCGAGAAATCCAGCTCGAGGCCGAGCAGTGAGAGCACACGGTTCGCGACCTTATCGAGTATGGGCATCGCAGGGTCCATTGTCGTCGTCTAGGGAGTAGAGCACTGCGCCCGAGACTAGACGCAGTCGGAGGCCGAGTCAGCTCGATTCGGAAGCGCCGAAACGATGAAACCTCGATGTCGAGATCTGTGGGTGACCGGCGACCCTAGAGAGCTTAGCGGGAAGTGGAAACTCCCGGTGGGGGTGGTGACCTGCGAACCTGGCGGGTCGGCAATCACCCCCATACGGGAACAGGCTTGACGTCGGGCTGAACGCAGATCGCGGGGCCGATTGCGCGGAGTCACGCGGCGCCGTCTGTACTCGCCCGCTCATGTGACGGATCCCGAGGCCCGCCACCCGTGGTACGAGCATCTGAATGAGGAGGGGTTTCGCGATCTCCCAGATCCCGTGGGAGACGCGCCCACCGCCGAGACCCCGACCGCGCACAGCACGATACGGCCCCGCTCGGCCCCATCCCCCTTCGCGTGGAGTGGCGACCCGCTTCGACTGCAACGTCGAGAAAGGGTCGGGCTTTCACGCAATCAGCGCTGCGTTCGGTCGATAAATAGTCAGATCCGCTGTCGCACATTCCCCGAGGTGGCGGATCGGGAGATGTTTCGCAGATGTTGGTTCGATTGACCTTCCTACTCGTTCTAGTGAGTGCGTGCGCGACCGAAACCTTCGATGACACGACGCCACTCCTTGCGGCCCTGGTCGGTCCAGGAAGTGCTGAGGAGGCTGGTATCCTGGCATTTCTCAACGACGCGAGCACTACCTTTGCGTTGCTCGACCTTGAAGTGCCCCTGGATCGCCGCGCAGCTCGGAACCTGATCGATCGTCGTGAACGGCTGCGGTTCTCCACGATAGACGAGGTAGACGCGGTCGCGTACGTTGGGTCGGTCGCCCTTCAGAAGATCCTTAGGTGGTCATGGGACAACGGTTGGGTTTCGAACGCCTCAGGCGACCGCGATGACCGAACGCAGTGTGTGATCTTCAGCGAAGTCGTTGAGGGTTCAGGGCGTCACAACAAGGCGGTCGAAATCTACAACTGCGGGTCCGAGTCCGTGGCTCTCAATCGAATCGGGGTCTGCCTAGTTCAAAACGACGATACGGACTGTTCCGCATCGCGGTCCGCGGGTTCAAGAAGCTTGGCTCCTGGCGCGGTCTGGGTGATGTGCAAGTCGCGCTCTGGAGCCGTCAGCGACCCGTATCCGCCGCTTGTCGACGCCTGCCAGTCGGAGATCGGAAGCGCAGCCAATTTCAACGGCGACGACCGTATGGTGCTGTTTCACGATCTTCAGGGCGACGGCAGGCTGAACGCTGAGGACTCGGTACTCGACACGTTCGGGGACACGACGACTCGGCCGGATGCCACCATCTGGGCCGAGCACGGATTCCAGCGTTGCGACTTCGAGCCCTTTGTATCCGGCGCGTTCGACGTGGACGCTCACTACACGCGACACCCGAGCACATTCACCAACCTCGGTGTGCCACCGACACCGACATGCGGCGCCACCGCTCCCTTGGCCGGCGAAGGCGCAGCGTGCCTCGCGAGTGAGTGCTGCGGGGCCGGGTTGCGATGCTTCGGAATTCCGCGCGACGGGTCGAGCTCATACGGGCGCTGCGTCGATCCGACTCCCGGCCGTGGTGAAGGCGCACGATGCGACCGTTTCACCCAGTGCGATGACGAACTCGTCTGCGCAGGATGGACGCTTTGGGGCGAGGGGAACTGCGTTCCCACGTGGATGGCCAGACGATGGACGAACGAAGTGCGACTGCCGATCCACGATTCACCCTCCGGGGGCCTGTCGCCGTGGATTGTAGTCGAAGGGCTGGCTTCTGTTCCGGTCGACATCGAAGTGATCGTGCACCTTGAACACCCTCGCCTCACCGACTTGAAGATTACCCTCATCGATCCGAATGGCGACAGGGCCGTGCTCTGGGACCGCTCGATCGAACTGGAGGAGTGGTCGCGGAGTTTCGTGACCACCGGCATCTCCCGCGACGACCAAGTCAACGGCAGATGGAGTCTTCACGTCCGAGACATGGTTACTGGAGAATCCGGCGTCTTCCACGAGTGGACCCTCTATCTCGTGAGCCGATGGGACTGAGGCGATCCACGTCGAGATCGCAAAAAATGCGTAACATTCGGCGCGCCGGTCCCTCTACTGGGGTGAATGAACATATCCCGCCCGCGATCTTCGAAAGCTCTCGATGAGCTCACCGACGAGGACCTCGTCGTGAGCGTCCTAGAGGGCGGCAGCGACGGGTTTGCGCTTCTGATGCGACGCTACAACCAACGGCTATATCGTGTCGTGCGCGGGATCACCGGGGACGACGCGAACGCTGAGGACGCGCTTCAGCAAACCTACCTGTCCGCATATCGTAACCTTGGGCAGTTCCGAGGGAAGGCGCGGTTTGGGAGCTGGCTCAGGCGAATCGCCGTGCGGGAGGCGCTACGGGATCGTCGCGCCGCGGCGAGGCGGGGTGAGATCCACGAAGAAGCACAAAGATCGGGGGTCATTCCTTTCCCGAGTTCCCCTGAAAAAAGACTGTCCGCTCGGGAGTGGGCGCGTCTCCTCGGGGCCACGATTGATGAGCTACCCGAGCGCTACAGGATCGTTCTCGTCATGCGCAAAGTGGAGCACATGAGCACCGAGGAAACCGCCGAGATGTTGTCGATGTCTTCCGAGAATGTGCGTATCCGTCTCCATCGCGCGCGCAAGATGCTTGCCGATCGGTTGTACGACGAGATCGGGGAGGCTGTCGACGAGGTCTACGAGTTCGGAGGCATCCGGTGTGACCGTATCGTCTCAGGAGTTCTGATCGCACTGGGGTTGTAACGTCGCGGTCGCGAGTCTCCTCAGTCTAGAAGGAGGTTAGCTATGCGACCGATGAACACGATTCGGACCGCCACGACCGCGGTCATGCTGCTTTGTTGGGGCTGTGACGATGGCGGATCAAACGGGGCAGGGGGCGCGGGGGCGACAGGTGGCACCGGCGGTGCAGACCCAGCGCTTGTCGAGCAGGGCAAAGACATCTTCCGAAACGACACCTTTGGCGATGAAGCCCTCTGGACGGATGTGCTCGGCTTACACACCGTGATCGCCACCGCAGTCGATCCGATGACCGCGTTGGCGGTGGGGCTCAAAGTAGACGCGGCTGCGCTCCCCGAGGGGATCCTGGACATGGTTGATCTGACGGATCCTGCCACGACCGTAGCGCTGTTGAAGCTCGATGCGGTCGTGGGAGTCAAGGGCAAGGTGGAGGAGATCGATGGTGTGGACGTACTGACGTCAGTCGGACTTACGTGCGCGTCCTGTCACTCGACGGTCGACGACTCGGTGATCCCCGGCATCGGGGAACGCCTCGACGGCTGGCCCAATCGCGATCTCGATCCGGGGTTGATTCTCTCTCTGTCCCCAGCCCTCCAAGATCCGGCGACGCAGGCCGTACTCACATCGTGGGGCCCCGGAAAGTATGACGCCTACTGGAACCAGGACGGGATCAACGACCCGCAGGTGATCCCGCCGGCGTACGGTCTCGCGGACGTCGACCTCGAGACGTTCACTGGTGAAGGACCTGTTTCTTACTGGAACGCCTACGTGGCGATCACGCAGATGGGTGGTCAAGGCACGTTTGTCGACGAAGCCCTCGGCGTCGATATCCAGGCCGATCCCGATCTCGTCACCCCGAAACTCGCGGCTCTTCGCGCCTATCAACTGAGCTTGTCCGCGCCTCCTCCGCCCCCTGGAAGTTACGACGGAATGGCCGCCGCACGAGGTAAGACTCTGTTCGAGGGAGACGCCATGTGCGCTGGTTGCCACAGTGGGAGCGCCTTCACCGACGCGAACGAGACGCTGCACACGGCCGCGGAGATCGGTCAGGATCCATTGCTCGCCTCACGAGGCACCACCGGGATGTACCGCACCACTCCACTTCGCGGGATCTGGCAACACCCGCCGTACTTTCACGACGGTGCCGCAGAGACACTCGGTGACGTCGTGGACCACTACGACACGCTCCTCGGACTCGGGTTGACCGGGGAACAACGCGGTGACCTGGTGCAATACTTGCTCTCCCTCTAGCGCATCGCGCTCGTCACGGAAATCCGCCCCGTCATCGAGGGTCATCGGTCCTGGAGCAGTTCGTCAATATGCAGTGACCAACGATGCGCGTCGCCGGGCCATCGTGCCGTCAGAAGATTCTTGTCGCGCACCACGAAACCATGGTGAGGCGCGTCGATACTGTCGCGCTTGGTCCCCGCTGGGCCACGATCGAAATCCTCACCGGACGCGAGAGCAGCGCGCACTTCGTCCTCCGTCGTGATGTCAGGGTACGTGCGGTAGTAGTCTCCCATCCAGAGGCGCGTGAGGTGGTATCCGGTCATCTCCAGCCGATTGATGAGTGAGGTGACTCTCCGGCCGTGGATCACAGAACGACCATCGGCGCCCTTGGCTCGCGCTAGAATCAGCACCCCATGGCAGATCGCAGCGACGGGCTTGTCGGCTCTCAAGAAACGTGCGGCGATCTCCTGAAGCGTCTCGGACTCGAGATACGGCCTCACGCCCTTGTCGTGACCTCCCGGGAGAACAAGCGCATCGAACAGCCCCGCGGTCGCTTCGTCATAGGTAGTGGGATGTTGAAACGCACGGGTCGCGATCATCTCGGAATACGCTGCGCGTCCGTTCGCATCGGCCCGAAGCACATGCTTCAGAACACCCAAGCCTTTTCCCGTCACCATGATTGGATCGGCGCTCGACGGCTTCCCGTCTGGTGTCGCGAACACAATCTCGTGCCCACGCTCGGAAAGCACCTTCCAGGGAACGGCGGCTTCCGTCGGATCGAATCCAAGCGTCGGTAGCGGAATCAAGACTCTCGCCATTCCTGTCTCCTCGTCGCAGCCAACATACCCGACTGTGGCCCTTCGCCCCACCTGGAACGAGCCCTTCCTACCGGCGCACGATGGTGATACCCATCCCTTCGGTCCCACGTGAAGTACATGTCTCCACTTCTTCCGTTTCTCGCCGGTTGGATACTGCTTCTGTTCACCAACACGCTGGCTTTTATCGGCGTCGTCAACGGGCTCGCTCAGCTCACACTGTTCGCCGTTGTCGTCAATCTCCCGACGTGGAGGACGGGAAGAATGTCCTACGTCGACATCGGCTGGCCGTTGGGATTGGTGGTGATCGGCCTCGTCACCCTGACGCTCTCAGGGGGCTACTGGCTGCGTACTGCGGTAGTGGTCGCAGTGTACCTCTTCGTCGGACTGCGGATGGGGATCGGGGCTCTCCACATGTGGCGCCTCGGTAAACTCCAAGTCGAGTTCCCGCGCTACGAATATCAGAAGCTCCGCTGGGAGCGAGCCGGCAAGACGAACGTCTCGTTGGCGATGCAAGTCGAGGTCTCGGTGCAGGGTCTTGCAAACGCGTCCTACCTTGCGTTCCCGGCGCTCATCATCGCAAGCAACCCGAACCCCAAGATTTCAGTTTTCGAGATCATCGGCTTGGTGGTCTGGGTTTGTGCGTTCGCGATGGAATCTGCAGCCGACGCTCAGAAGCTCCGGTTCCTCCGGCAGATGAAGATGGCGGGCAAAAAGAACCAGGTCTGCAACGTGGGGCTATGGCGCTACAGTCGGCACCCCAACTACTTTGCGGAGTGGATGGTCTGGAACGCCCTCGTCATTGCGTCGGTTCCTTCGTGGTTGGAGCTCCGCTCGTCCGAGCACCTCATCGTTTGGGTACTCCTCGGCGCTGGTCTGCTGTTCGCTTCCCGCATTATGTATGCGACCCTGGTCTACTACACCGGCGCGGTCCCGTCGGAGCACTTCTCCGTCCAGAAACGCCCCGCGTACCTAGAGTACCAGCGCCAAACCAACATGTTCTTCCCGGGGCCGGCGAAGCACTAGGCCGTCCGATTTCGGGTGCCGGTCGCGCGGAGCCTTGGATGCGGTCGAGCGAATGGGGTCTACCGCCGACCAACGCGAACCCGCCGGGAATCACGGCGCTTGTTTGGTCGACTTCCATGGATCTGAGGTTGTCTGGTCGGGTCGTGTCAGAACCGCCCGAGACGCCTCGATCAGCTGGCTCCGTTCGTGCGCCACCTCCCATTCTTGCCGTGGGGACGGCTCGCCCGCTGCGAGTCGGTTGATCTCCGCCACCAGATCGTCAAGCCGTCTGCGGAGTGCCGTCCCATCGAGTTCGAGCTTCTCCGTAGACGCGCCGTGCTTCCTCCGAGGGTCGAGATAAGCGACGTCTCCATCTTCTCGTCGACGCTGTTCGTCGCGAGTGAGCACGGTTGCCGAGTGCACGACACGGGTGGGCGACGCCCAGGTGACGATCGGCGCGAAGGGCGTCGGGCTATTGATGTCGACGACACATGCGAAGTGTTCGCTCCAGCAATGGTCCTCACAGTAGCTCGTGTCGGTGATCGCCAGAACCTTCACACCAGGTTGAAAGGCACCGGGGCATATCCTCCGAAGCTCCTCGATCTTGGCCTTTCCGCTGTTGATTCGCTCTGGGGTGGAGTAAATCGCGCGGTCTGCGCCGAGCTGTTCAACAGCCACCTCCACCATCGACTTGGGTGAGGCGCTGCACAGGACGATTTCGATCTCGGGGCAGCGCGCGCGAACCCAATCGAGGTCTTCGCGAGAAATCACTTGGTCAGGGGCCTGGCGATTCCAGACGTCGTGGGCCAGTTTACGGAGAAGCGACTCATCCGCTGTAGCCAGGTGCGCGAGCGCGACACTCTGCGGGCGCCGCTGCACGGCGGACGTCGGATTCGCACCGAAGCGACGGTATGCGAGCCGCTGAAGCCACGTGGTGCGCGAAGCCAGTTTGGCCCACACGAGATAGTGAATCCCGGCAGAAGTCCACCTTCGGGTGCCAGACGCCAGGTAACGGACGAGCTGCGTCGGCTTCGACCAGTCGACGAGCAGCCGCCCGCCAAACCAACGGCGGACCGGGCGCTCCGTCTCCGACTCGCCGTATGCCTCGTAGGCGCAGAGCTCCCATGCGAGGAGCTCCCCCATGTTGCGTCCGAGGTGCGTGGTTTTGTCGAGGTCGAGGAGCAAGTAGTCACACCCCTCTTCGACCACACGCGCGCAGAGCTCGCGAAACGAAAGGGGCGGACCGTGATCGACGAAGCGATCGACGACTCGCATGCCTGGGGGCTTCGCACTCATGGGCCAACTCCAGACGCACGTAGATCCCGTTCGCGAGGGTAGGGCAAGACTCACTACTTGAACTTCCTGGCAGCGTCAGTCGCCGCAGACTTCAACGAGTCCCAGGCAGACTCGACGCCCTCCTTAACCGACTCCCAAGCCTCTTCGCTGGCCGATGCAATCTCCGACAACTTCACACGGCCTCCTTCGATGTTGCGTTCGAGCACCTTGATCTGCCGGTTGATGTCCAGTTGAGCATCTGCGCTGGCGCCCGAGGCCTTGGCCCGGAGTTTGTCGAGTTCGGCCTTCCATTCATCCAACTGGGCTTGCACCTTCTGCTGATAGAGTTCTTTGTCGTTCATGACATTTTCCTTCGTGGGTTCGAATCTCGTGGGCGGCGCATCATGCGGCCGCGTCGTAGTTCGCTTCAGTGTGGGCGGGGGTACCTTCTCGTGACACCGCGCCCGTCTCTCTCGCGGCGGGCTTCGGTCCAGGCAGTGACAAGCGCGCGATGCGTCCGACGACGCTGCTCAGTTGGTGCCGGAAACTGCCCGCGTTGTAGCCTTGCCCGTAGCGCGCACAGATCTCGCGCACCCGCGGGGCCATCTCGGGGTAGCGCGCGGCCGGGATGTCGGGGAACATGTGATGCTCGATCTGGTGGCTCAGGTGGCCGGTGAGCACGTGCATCGAGCGCCCCCCCTCGATGTTCGCCGAGCCGTTGAGCTGGCGCACGTACCATTGGCCGCGGCTCTCGTTTTCGGTTTCGGCTTCGTCGTAGAGGCGCACGCCCTCGGGGAAATGACCGCAGAAGATCACCGCGAACGTCCAGAGGTTACGCGTTCCGTTGGCGAAGAGGTTTCCGAGGAATACCCGGGGTGCGTTGCCGAGCGCCAGCGCCGGAAAGAAGGCGTAGTCTTTGAAGAGCTGCCAGGCCGCCTTGGTTAAGAAGGGCCGCGCGCGCTTGCTGAGCTCCGCAGGGGTCTGCTTGCCCGAAAAGAACTCATCGAGTCGCAGATCGTGTCCGCCCACACCCCACTGGAAGAAGAGCGCGAGCAACGCGGCGACGACCGGTTGCGAGAGGTGAAACGGCTTCCATTCCTGCTCGGGAGCCACACGCAAGAAGGCGTACCCGATGTCGCGGTCCTTGCCGAGCACGTTGGTGAAGGTGTGGTGCTCGTAGTTGTGCGAGTGGCGCCAGTCGTCTCCGGTGCACACGATGTCCCACTCGTAGCTCTGTGAATCGAGCGCCGGGTCGCGCGTCCAGTCGTATTGACCGTGCATGATATTGTGCCCGATCTCCATGTTCTCGAGGATCTTCGAGAGTGCGAGGGCGCTGGTACCGAGCACGAAGCTCACAGGTCCGATGCCAAAGTGCAGGAGCACACGGCCGGCCGCCTCGCTTCGGTTCGCGGCGCGGATGACTCGGCGGATGTGCGCGACGTCCTGCTCGCCGAGATCGGCGACGACTTCCTGTCGGAGCGCATCGAGCTCGCGGCCGAATGCGTCGGCCTCGTCGCGGGATAGCGTTTTGCTTTGATTGTTCATGAGGATCTTCCTCTCAGAGGTCCAGCTCCAGGTCGGAGCGGGGTGATGAAATACACAGTTGAATCTCTTCGTCGGGCTCACTCGACACCTCGCCCGTGATGAGGTTCTGCACGGTGCCACTCTGCTTGCGGCACTTGCAGGTGTGGCAGATGCCGATGCGGCAGCCGTGGGCCGGCCGCTCGCCGGCGCGCTCGAGCTGCTCGAG
>JBATTM010000407.1:0-1782 GCA_049670545.1 Polyangiales bacterium | reverse complement strand
CGCCGAAGGAGTCGATCGCCGCCCAGGTCGCGAAACCCGAGGCGCGACCCCGCAGACCGCGTCGGCGCGCGCCGCCCCCACAGCCGTCTGATGCGGGGAACGGACCCATCCTCGATCCCTGGAAATAGAAGCGTTCACAGGCAGTTGCTCTGCCTAGTTCGAACGGCTAGGGTGGCGCGTCATGGGGTCGCGAATCGGCCCACAGGGGCCAGCAGCCTGCTTTACCCTGGGGTTCTTGCTTATGTCCGGAGTGCTCGCCGGCGGCTGCGTCAACAAAGACGGAGAGGCGCTGCCTCCTGGCCTCATGACGTTCCCGATCGCGATCGAACTCTCTGATCCCACGGACGGACAGTCGGGCTACGCGTTCCTCGCCAACTCCAACTTCGCCCTCCAGTACGATACCGCAACCCTGCAGTCGTACGACCTCGACGTGATGAACGCCGCGATCGACAGCACCGGGGCGTTCGTCGGGATCGGGTGCCAAGGCGCCGGCTTTCTCAACATCTGCCTGCAACGCGCCGTCACCGATGGCATTCGAGACGAGTGCATCCCTGAAGAGGGTGAGACCAAGAATTGCGAGTGCGACCCGGACGACGACCCGGATTGCACCGCGTGCGACTGCGACCCCGAGATGACCACGGACCTCCAGTGCGACCCGGTGCCCGCAGACCGATGCTCGGTGATTCCGGAACAGCTGGCGGTCCGGGACCAAGGGGCGCTCCTCCAAACCGTGATCGCGCCGGGTCTCCTCGTGTCCGAAGTGGAAATCGGCTCGTTCGCGGACGGCCTTGCACTGTCGACCAACGGGCAGCGCCTCTACCTGCCTGTGCGGAGCGAAGCGAACCTCACGTACGTCGACGTCAACGCGCAGGGACAACTCAACTGTGGGAGCGGCTTCGACGTCGAGCGTCAGTCGTGCACGCCGCGTTACCGGACGGGCAACCTGGTGCAGTCGGACCCGGAGTTTCCCGTGGAGCTTCCCCCAGACCCGGTCGACGTATACGCAGGGGACCTCTCGGATTTCACCGACGCGGCCGACATGGCTGACTATGGTTACATCCTGATGGCCCACCGCGACGGCGCGGCAAGCCTCTTCTTCGACCCCGACCCGGGCGCAGAGGACGACGTCCCTGAACTCGCCGCCAGCATCGAGGACCTGGCCATCGAACAGGTGACGATCACGGTGGAGCCCGATGCGGACAAGGCCTGGATCTCGAGTGGGCTCACCAACCAAGTCGTCCGCGTGGGCGTCAGCGTCGGGACTATCGACCAAGACGGGCAAGACATCCTCTTCGGCAGCCTATTCGACGCGGGCACCCTGTTCGTGACGGGGCTCGACCGCGGGGATGTGATGCGGGACATCCAGTTCGACACGCGCGAAAACGCGCCAGACTCAGGGCTCGCGTATCTGCTTTCGAGGTCGCCAGAGTCATTGGTCGTCGCCCGGCGGGACGTCGCAGGCGAACAACTCAATGTCCTCGATCAGATTTCGATCTGCCGCGGCCCGTCGCGGCTCAAGCTCGTCGAGATCCAGACCAACAGCCGTGGCCCCGTCTTGACGGCTTGGGTCAGCTGCTTCAACCAGCGCCAGGTCGAGATCATCGACCTCGAGCTCTTCCAGCCGATCACGGTCCTGACCAACATCAGCGGCTCGTTCGAATTCTCCGTGGATGTGGCGCGCAGCCGCTTGTACGTGGCCGACTTCAGCATCTCGGTGATCCGCGTCGCCGATATCACGCCCCTGATCGATTGCCTCGACGCCCAGGTCGGCGGTGGTGGTGG
>JBATTM010000406.1:0-2498 GCA_049670545.1 Polyangiales bacterium | reverse complement strand
CGCCTCAAGTGCACCGGCCAACCTCTGCAAGCCGAGCCGTCCGCCACATGACTGCTTCGAACCCGTCCCGATTGCCCCAGTTGATCCGGCCCCGAGCCCGACCCGGTTGACCCGTTCTCTCAGCGCGCTTCGACGCGCCGCATGTCTCACGGTGGTGGTTTGATAGGGGTGGGCCTCAGTGTGTGAGTCGGTATCGCCTCTCGCGAGCCTCAACCTCGCAGGGATAGTCGTAGAGCGCGCTCATGTGTTCGCTCGTCAGCGTTTCTTCGAGGGGCCCTGATGCGAGCGTCTTGCCGTCTTTGAGAAGGAGTGCGTGTGTCGCGCTCGGTGGGATCTCTTCCACGTGGTGACTGACCAGAAGCAGGGTTGGGCCGTCCGCTGCCGCACACAATCGATCCACATCTTCGACCAACCGTTCGCGCGCCCCAGGGTCGAGGCCCGCGCATGGCTCGTCGAGAATCAGAAGGTCGGGTTGCGTGATGAGCGCGCGGGCGATCATCACCCGTTGCCGCTCGCCTTGCGACAGTACGCCGTAGCGCTTGTCCCGAAACGCGGACCCGCCGATGCGTTCGAGCGCAGCATCGGCCCGTCGGAGATCGTCTTCGCTGAGCGCGTGCCAGTTGCCGATCGTGGCGTGGATGCCTGTCGCGGCGACCTCGCGCGCGCGCTGCCGATCCGGGAGCCAAGTGAACAACGCCGAGCTCACCCAGCCGATGCGCGTCTTGAGTGCGCGCATGTCGCATTGGCCGTACTCGTTCTCGAGCACACGCACACGGCCCCGGCTTGGCCACTCGTATCCGGCCACGATCGACAGCAAGCTGCTCTTGCCAGCGCCGTTGGCGCCGAGCACGACCCAATGCTGACCGCGGGCGACTTGCCAGTGGATACCTTCGAGAATTGTCGTCTCGTCGCGCGTGAACGCGTCCACATGGAGGTCTAGGACGTCGGGCATCGAGAAAGCCTAGCATCGGTTGACTCACCATCGTTCGCACGATCGTGTCTTGAAAGTCGGGCCTGAATGCGCTCCACTCGCCCCATGCTTCGCAACCTCCTCTTTTCGATCGCCTGCTCGGGCCTGCTCGCCAGTACGGCTGCCGCGCAGGACCCGATTCACTTCGAAGGATCCGTTCCCGAAGGGCCGAACACCTTCTTCTTTCTCGATTTCGAAGTGCCGGAGGGCATCGCCGAAATCGAAGTCGTGCACACGCACATTCCCGAAGACACCCCGAACGTGCTCGATTGGGGCGTTGATGATCCCAACGGTTCGCGCGGGTGGGGCGGGAGCAACAGCGAGAACGCGGTCATCGGTGAAGAGGCGGCGTCTCGGAGCTACATCCCCGGCGAGATCCCGGCGGGTACGTGGCGGGTTACCGTGGGCAAGGCGCGCCTCGTCGAGGGCGAGCCAGCGGGATACGCGGTCGACATTTTTCTCCGGGAGACGGCCGAGCTTCCACCCCAGCCGCGTGAACCGTACCAAGATCCGGGCTCACTCAACCCGGAAGCCCGGTGGTACGCGGGCGATTTCCACGTCCACACGCGCGAAAGCGGGGACGTCCGGACGACCTTGGTGATCGATGAAGCGCTCGACGTGGCAGAAGAGCAGGGGCTCGATTTCGTCATGCTGTCCGAACACAACACGAACAGCGGCTTCACGCTGTACGCGGACGCGCAGGCGCGGCATCCCGACCTGCTGATCTTCCCAGGGCAAGAGTTCACCACGTACGAGGGCCATGCGAACGCGATCGGTGCCCTCGACAACGTCGTGTACACCGTCGATACGGACGGCTACACGATCGAAGATGCGATCGATGCGTTTCACGAACAGGGTGCCCTTTTCTCGATCAGCCATCCGTCGAATCCGATTCCGGACTGCCGTGGGTGCTCATGGGACTTCGTCGTCGACCCGGCCTTGATCGATGGTGTCGAGGTGCAAACGGCGATTCTTCGTGGGCTGATCTTTTGGGAGGATCTGATCGAAGCGGGTTCGCGTGCGACTGCCGTTGGGGGCAGCGACGATCACAGGGCCGGCAAAGATCTCGGGGCCGTCGAGACCGTGATCGGGACGCCGACGACGATGGTCTTCGCCGACGAGCTCAGCGTCGAGGCGATCTTCGAAGGCGTTCGAAGTGGGCGTACGGCGGTCAAGCTCTTCGGGCCGGACGGGCCGATGGTGGACACCACGCTCAGTGGCGACCGCGACGGGAATACGGTCACTGCCGACACTGCGATCTTGCGGGCCGTCGTGACGGGCGGCGATGGCCTCAGGCTTCAGGTGATCAAGAATCGCGAAACGATGCGAACCGTGACTGTCGATGGCGGCCCCTTCACCCACGAGGTTGAAGTCACCGCCCCGGAGGAAGGCGAAGACCGATACCGCCACCAGGTGCTGCTCGGTCCCAATCCGCAGACGATCACCAGCTACGTTTGGCTGAAGAAGGGTGAGCCTGGTCCCGATGGGGGCGTGCCGGATGGTGGGGTCCCTGACGGCGGGGCCCCCG
>JBATTM010000405.1:0-3798 GCA_049670545.1 Polyangiales bacterium | reverse complement strand
TCGCGACGGGGCCCCAGCGCGAGCACGCCCGTCGCCTGCGTTCGCCCCACGTCTCCCGGTAACCGCGCGTGCTGGCGCTGATGCTGAGAATATGGGACGTGTGGAGCGATGAAGTTTGGAATCGTGCCGATCAATGTTGGCGGGCCGGAGGCGGCGGAGCGGATGATCTCGGTGGCGCAGCATGCGGAGAGTGCGGGGATCGAGTCGGTGTGGACGTTCGAGCACGTCATGGTGCCGACGCACTACGAGTCGGTCTACCCATACAGTGCCGATGGCAAGATGCCGATTCCGCCCGAGGCGTGGTTCATCGATCCGTTGATCGCGTTGTCGCACGTCGCGGGCGCGACGAAGACGATTCGTCTAGGCACGGGCGTGAACATCTTTCCGCAGGCCAATCCGATGCTTTTCGCGAAACAGACCGCGAGCCTCGACGTGCTGAGTGGCGGTCGACTCGAGCTTGGCCTCGGGATCGGGTGGCTCGCGGAAGAGTACGAAGCGATGGGCACGCCATTCGCACGCCGGGGAGCCCGGTTCGATGATTACCTCGCCGCGATGAAGAAGGTCTGGACCGGTGATGTCGTCGATCACCAGAGCGATTTCTTGTCGTGGCACGATTTCAAGAGCTATCCGCGGCCGGTACAACGACCCCATCCCCCGATCCTGATCGGCGGCACGACGACTCGAAACCTTCAGCGGGTGGTCGACACGGCGCAGGGTTGGTACGCACCCAGCGATTCACATGCAGAGCTGACCGAGAAAATCGGCGAATTGAAGCGTCTCGCAGGAGAAGCTGGGCGCCCGTTCGACTCGATCGAGATCTCGACGACTTGGCGCATCGCGAAGCGGCCCGATGCACTTTCCCAATTCGAGGACTTGGGCATCTCGCGCGTGGTGGCGATGCTCAGTGCGACTGGGGAGTCCGACCCGAGGCGCGGGATCGACGTCATCGCGTCGAAGGCCGGCCTGTAGAAAAGGGCGAGGCCGCTGCGGAACCCTACGAAACAGCGCCCGATTCGACCTTCTTCGGACGTATCATGAGCGCTCCCACAAGGCGCTCTTCCCCGCCTTGACGACCCCGAACCACCCGCCCATACTCCGCCCCGCTTTAGACAGAGAAACATCATTTTTCCGAGAGATTAGCGCGAGACACGCATGGCACTGACCGCCGATAGAAAGTCCGAGTTGATCGGTCAATTCCGCAACCACGAAAAGGACACCGGTTCGCCGGAGGTCCAAATCGCGATACTGAGCGAGCGGATTACGTATCTGACCGAACACTTCAAGACTCACAAGAAAGACCACCACTCCCGTCGAGGCCTGCTGAAGCTGGTTAGCCAGCGCCGTCGGTTGCTCGATTACGTCCGTTCCCAGGATGTGGAACGGTACCGCAAGATCATTTCAGAGCTTGGCATTCGGAAGTAAGCTGGGCCCAGGGGTGTTCGCCCCAGGTAGATACTTGGCGGCCCTGACGTGGAGTCCGGAGTTCGCTCTTCGCTTCGATGGTTCGAGATCCGAGCTCGAGCAATGGAATCGGGGACCGAGACCCGCTCTCTTTGTCAACGCTGCCCGCGAGCGCGGATGAGAACGCGCGGAAAGCAAGAGAGCGATGATTATCAGAGAATCCGTCAAGGTTGGTGACAAGACGATCACCATCGAGACGGGTCGGATTGCCAAGCAGGCATCCGGCTCGGTGCTCGTCAGTTGCGGTGAGAGCATGGTCCTGGTCACCGTGTGCGGTAACAAAGAGGCGCGGCCAGGGGCCCCGTTCTTCCCGCTCACCGTCGACTACGTGGAGAAGACCTACGCCGCGGGCAAGATCCCTGGCGGCTTCTTCAAGCGTGAGGGCAAGCTTCGCGACAGCGAAGTCCTCACGTGCCGCTTGATCGACCGACCGTGTCGTCCGTTGTTCCCCGACGGTTACATGGCCGAGACCCAGATCATTGCGACGGTGATGTCCGCAGACGCCATCAATCCGACGGACGTTCTCGCCATGATCGGAGCGTCGGCAGCGGTCCACATCAGTCCGATCCCTTGGGCCGGTCCCATCGCGGGCGTCCGTGTCACACGCGTCGAAGGTGAGTTCATCGCCAACCCGACCTACGAAGAGATCGAGGCCGGTGACTGCGAACTGATCATCGCGGCTTCCAAAGACGCGATAGTCATGGTCGAAGGCGAAGCGAACGAAATGTCAGAAACTGACATGATCGCTGCGATCCAGTTCGGCCATCAAGCCGTACAAGGGGTCCTCGAGCTGACTGAGAAGATCCGCGAAGCCGCGGGCAATGAGAAGTGGCCCTACGAACCGTACAAGCGTGACAGCAAGGTCGACGCGCGCGTCAAGGAGGTCGGTCTCGCGAGGGTCCTCGAAGCCTGCAACATCGTCGAGAAGCACCCGCGCTACGGACGCTTCAGCGAGATCAAGAAAGAGATCGCGGCCGAGCTAGCCGGCGAGTTTCCAGATCTCGAGGGCGACATCAAGGCCGCGTATGAGGACCTTCGCTACGATACGATGCGTGGGCAGGTGCTCGACGACAAACGACGAGTCGACGGGCGCGACTACACGACGGTCCGACCGATCGCGATCGAGGTCAGCCTCCTTCCACGCGTGCATGGGTCGTCGCTCTTCACCCGCGGAGAGACGCAGAGCATCGTCACCACGACGCTCGGCACCCGGCAAGATGAACAAAAGATCGACGGTCTCGTCGGCGAGTTCTGGAAGCCCTTCATCCTCCATTACAACTTCCCGCCCTACTCGGTCGGCGAAACGAAGTTCCTTCGCGGGCCGGGGCGACGTGAGGTCGGCCACGGCATGCTTGCCGAGCGAGCGCTTACCAAGGTGCTGCCCTCGCGCGAAGACTTCCCCTACACGCTGCGCATCGTTTCGGAGATCACCGAATCGAACGGCTCGTCCTCGATGGCGACAGTGTGCGGCGGTAGCTTGGCGATGATGGACGCGGGCGTTCCACTCAAGGCACCGGTTGCCGGTGTCGCGATGGGCCTCATCATGGAAGGCGAAAAGTACGCGGTTCTCACCGACATCCTTGGCGATGAGGATCACTTGGGCGACATGGACTTCAAGGTCTGCGGCACCGACAAAGGCATCACCGCCATCCAGATGGACATCAAGATCCAGGGTCTCAAGCAAGAGATCATGAGCCAGGCACTCGATCAGGCACGGGACGGCCGTCTGCACATTCTCGGCAAGATGAACGAGGTGATGGCGACCAATCGACCAGAGCTGTCCAAGTACGCACCGCGCATCGAGACTCTCAAGGTCAAGCCTGACCAGATTCGCGTGGTCATCGGACCGGGCGGCAAGATGATCAAGGCGATCACCGATCAGACGGGCGCCAAGATCGACATCACCGACGACGGCACGATCAGCATCGCGTCCCCGGACGGCGAGGCGCTCAAGAAGGCGATCGCGATCATCGAGAGCCTTACGGTGGAACCGGAGATCGGCACGAAGTACAAGGGCGTGGTCCGCCGCGTCGAGAACTACGGAGCCTTCCTCGAAATCGCGCCGGGCAAAGACGGCCTCCTGCACATCACCGACATGGACTGGGGCTTCGTCGAGAAAGTCGCCGACGTCATGGACCTTGGCGACGAAGTCGACGTCATGATCAGCGACATCGACCGAGAAGGTCGCATTCGCTTGTCGCGCAAGGCGCTCCTCGAGAAGCCCGAAGGGTACGTGGAGCCAGAGAAGCGGGAGCGTAGGGACGACCGAGGCGGTCGTGGCGGCCGGGACGGCGGTGGTCGCGGACGTGACCGCGATCGAGGTGGACGCGGTGGCCG
>JBATTM010000404.1:0-2094 GCA_049670545.1 Polyangiales bacterium | reverse complement strand
CGGCGGGGCTGCTCGGCTGCTCACACCCGAAACGAGCCGCGACGCCCTTCGCGCGCTCGACGGCGTCGTGCTCGGGGGTGGTTCCGACATCGAACCCATCCGCTATCGTCAGGCCCCTACGGTCGAGTCGCGGTACGACCCCGAACGGGACGCGTTCGAGGCGCGCGTACTCGATGTTGCACTCGAGCGAGGGCTGCCCATCCTCGGCATCTGCCGGGGCGCGCAGCTTCTCAACGTCTCCCTCGGGGGGACTCTCCACCAAGATCTAGGCGCGGCCGTTCCTGGGTTTCGTCCCCGGCGAATGATCTTCGCGAGAAAGAAGATCGTCATCGAGGAGCGCACAAGACTCTACGAGATCATGGAGACGAGCAGCCTGCGCGTGAATAGCCTACACAAACAGGGCGTGGACCAGTTGGGGCGCGGCTTGCGGGTGTCGGCCCGAGACGGCTTTGGCGTCGTTCAGGCGATCGAACACGAAGGCCCCGAGACGAGCTACGTGTTCGGCGTTCAATGGCATCCAGAGTACCTCTGGAGGAACGCAGCCCAGCGACGTCTATTCCGAAGTCTCGTCGCGGCTTCTGGTGGGAAAGAACCTGCGGACCTGCCGGGCGGGCGCTCCACGCCTGTCGAGCCACCCACGGCGCCCCCTCACGAGGTTGAGCCGGCCCGCGATACGCCGCCGCCGGCGGAGCCGCCGAACCGAAAACCTCCCGCAGCGACGTAGCAGGGGGATGCAGCTCGAACCGTGGCTTCATTCTGCGTACTTCGCGAATCACGACGGGTGTGGCAATTTGCGACAATTGAACGTTGCCCCTTTTGCGTGATTTCGTGGCACGCCGCGTGCATTGGCATTCACGGCGTCTCATGGCAGGCCCCATGAGGGGGTGCGCCGCCTCGGCGCAAGTGCCGAGCCGCCTCTCCCCAACTTGACGAATCCACGCAGAACGAAAGAGAGAATATGGAGTTCGACGAAGTGTACAGCGACGTAGTCGACAAGCTCACAACTTGGGCGGACACGCTGGCGAGCATGCTGCCAAACCTGATGGTCGCGATTCTCGTCATCGTGGTCTTCTGGTTCATCGCGCGGCTGACTGCGAGTGCCACGAACCGGACCCTCAAGCGCGCGCACACGCATGAAGCAGCTCGTGGGCTCATCTCTCGCTTCGTTCGGATCGGCGTCCTCGTCGCGGGCGTCGTCGTGGCCCTTGGCGTCCTGAATCTAGACAAGGCACTCGCATCCATACTCGCGGGTGCTGGCATCCTCGGGTTGGCACTTGGTTTTGCGTTTCAAGATCTCGCGGGGAACCTGATCTCCGGCATTGGCTTGGCAGTCAACCAGAAGTGGCCGTTCAAGATCGGAGATATCGTCGAAACCAACGACATCTTTGGGACTGTCGACAAGATTCATCTGCGAACATCGATCATCAAGACGCTCGACGGGAAGGTCGTGGTGATTCCGAACAAGACCATCTACCAAAACGCCGTCATCAACCACACCTCATCCGGACACCGCCGAGTCGATGTCGTGTGCGGTGTGTCGTACGGGGATGATCTGAACACGGTTAGGAAGGTCGCGACAGAGGCTCTCAACGGGCTGTCCGAGCGCGACATTTCGAGAGATGTGGAGGTGTACTTCGAAGCGTTCGGGGATAGCTCCATCAACTTCGTCGGACGATTTTGGATTGAGTACGAGCGGCACCCCGACTTTCTGTCTGCGAAAAGCAACGCGATCGTCGCCCTCAAAGAGGCGTTTGATGGCAACGACATCATGATCCCGTTCCCCATCCGGACGCTGGATTTCGGAATTCGTGGAGGGGAACCTCTTGCCGAGGCTTTCCCTTCGTCCGCTCTACGCGACTCGAACGGGGCCAAGCCTCTCGACGACGGTGATAAGGAGCGAGCGAGTTGACCGGTATCGTGTCGTCACCAGCGGCTCGCCGCAGAGGCGCGCCCCGTTCCAAAGCGCGGTCGCTGCCCACGCGACGCCGGCGCAACCCACGACTCGTGCAGCAGCCCGCGGTATTGGTGTTCGGGATGAGCAGCCTCGCCAAGCGCATCACCGAGCGAATTCGACGCAAGGGCGCGCGCTGCGAA
>JBATTM010000403.1:0-16985 GCA_049670545.1 Polyangiales bacterium | reverse complement strand
CATGTGCTGAACCGTGTCGTGGAGCAGTACAACAATCTGGTCGGTGGGGCGTTTGGTGATGCCCGGCGGCTCAGCTCCAACGACAAAGCGCGACTCACAGACCACATGGACATGGTCTCTGACCTCGCGCGGCGGTTTGATACGGCAGATACGACGACGAAGGCACTTGGCGGGGGCGCAGCATGCGATCCGCAGTCAGCGAATCGGGGCAACACGAACACCGCAGGCGACATGTACTCGCCGAGTTACTCGAGCTTGAAAGAGTGGCACGAAGACTACAACGCTGTGTTCGCGGCCGCGATCTCCTGCGGCGCATGTCGGATCGCCACCGTTCGCGTGGACAACACCTTTCACCACAGCCCGAACTTCACGGTGGACTGGGAACAGTGGCACGAGCCGATCGCGCACCGCGCGGCGTTTACGCGGAGCAAATGGGCTGCGGAGGGGAACTTGCCGGAACACCCTCAGGACACACTCGTCGTCGCAAAGAACAACTTCTACCGAGACGCGTTCGTCGACTTGATCAATCGCCTGGACGACATCGATGCTGGCGACGGCTCATCGCTCCTAGACCAGGGCCTGGTGATGTGGGCGCAAGAATCGGGGCCCACTACCCACGACGCCGACGGTATTCCGGTGATTACGGCGGGTAGCGTCAACGGCTATTTCAATACGGGCAACTACTTCGATCTCCGAAACCGCACGGGGCCCGAATGGCCCAACTACGCGGAAAGCAACCAGGAGATTCGCGCCGACCGAAGATCCGGAATCCTCTACAACCAGTGGCTATCGAACATCCTGCAATCGATGGGGATGTCGCCAAGCGAATTCGCGCGCAATCATTCCTACGGTTGGGCGGGCTACGGGCACGCCAAGGTCGACGACAGCACAGGGCGCTGGCCACAGCGACTGCGTAACGACGCCAACAAGAAGATCGCCAAAGTCACGAGCGGAACTTAGGAAGCGATGCAGGTCTATGGGCTTGGATAGAACTGCGAATACCACCGGCGCAGTTGGTGAATCGGACCATCCGCCCTCGTGAGCTGAGGGCTCCGCTGATAGATTTTCCGCTCCCAAATGCCGATGTCTTGGCGCCACTGGGCGATCCAGTTTCCAACGACGAACGAAGCCAATGGCTTCGGCACCGTGTGATCGCTGAACCAGCGAAACCGGATATGCTGCTCGAGCGGTGCGACCGGCGTGTGGCTCTGAAACATGACAACGTGGCCGCCACCCCGGTCCAGTGTGAAGTCGAAGCGCACGACGCTACCGGGCCCGTCGAAACGGACAACCGCGCGGGCGCCCGAGTCTTTGATCGCCTTGCCGCGAAACTCGAGAGTCGCCTGGTTGACGAACCATGACACGTGATCTTCGTGATCATCTCGGCGCCAAGTCGCCTCGTGGTGTATCGTCATCCCCGGAATCGTGAGATTGGTCCACGGAAGCCGAAGCTGCCCATGGACGGGGGCAAAGTGTTGGAAGTCGGCGCTATTCTCCGCGAACTCGATGAGATGCATCCGAACACGACCCGCGTCATGATCTCCGCGGTGATGCATCTCGCCCGACTCGATGGCGTCGACTTGCTGAAGACGGTAAGGCGGCGCGGGCGGCGGGCCCGGCTCGAGAGCACCGTGGCGATGGTAGACGACCACCCAGCCATGCAGCTCGTCGGCGACCCATGCCTCGGTCCGATTTCTCGAATCAGGGCGCGCATCCCCAGACTGGGAGACGACCTGGCCGTCCCCCCCGATTCGCCATCCGTGAAAGGGACATTGTACGGCACCGTCGCGGACGCACCCGTCGGCCAGATTGGCCCCGAGATGTGGGCAATACGCATTGATAACACGAGGTGCCCCGCTCGCATCTCGGAACACGGCCCAAGTCTTGCCAACGCAGCGAACGAGAATCGGATCGCGTTTTAGGTCTTCTGACTTGGCAATGACGTACCAGCCTGCGGGAAATGGGGGCGGGTACGTGGACTCACGCTCTTCCTCCACGGTGGGTTGGTAGATCAACGTGTCCTGGTCACTGCCGTCGTGGCGAGGGTTCGTCGGTGCGATGTTCATCAGTCTGGTCGGCGCGCGAGAAGAAAGTAGTTTGGCGTGAAGATCCCGAGCTCCCCGCCTGCGATGAGCGCCTCAGCCGCTGCAGATAGCATGACACTCACCTCCGTCGACCCTTTGGGAACCACGCGGAGCGCCTCGAGCGTCCCGAGCATGCGGTCTGCAAGAATTCGACCGAGCCGTCCGCGGCGAAGGGCCAGCACGCTGTTCGTCTCGCCCACGAGAGGCAGGTACCAAGGGGTCTCGGGATCCCCGGTCGAGGCGGCGTCATGGGTATCGAGCACCTCGAAGCCAGCGTCGACGAGCGCGGCGCGTGTTTCGTCGATGGTCGCGATGTCCGGGAGCCCGTCGCCGGTTTCGATGCCCTTCTTGATGCGTTGATGCTCGAGGCTGTCTGGATCAAAACCTTCGGTCATGCACCACTCGTATGCTGCGAACCGACCGCCGGGCTTGAGGGTGCGGAGGATCTCACGGAACACCGCAGTCTTGTCGGGTGCGTGGCAGGTCGCCTCGAACGCATATGCCGCATCGTACGTCTGGTCAGGTACGTCGAGATGCATGAAGTCCGCTTTGAAGCCGCGGCAGCGATCCGCGAGCCCACTTTCTTCGCAGTACTGTCGTAGCTTCGTGAGCTGGTACTCGTTGTTGTTCACACCGTCTACGCTCGCGCCCGAGAAACGCGCGATGCTGCGCATCGGGCCGCCCACCCCGCAGCCGACATCCAGCACCTTCATGCCCTCCTCGAGCTGAAGCTTGAGCGCGAAGAAATGCTCCGCACGCGCGAGAGAAGCCTCGAACGACTCGTCCTCGAAGCGCGGCGCGAAGTGGAACGACTTGGCCCACGCTTGCTCGTAGAAGTCGGTGACGAGATCATAGTAGTGATTGATCATCGTCGTGTACCCCGAGCGACGTGCTCCCACGTCTCCGCCTTTGGACTCGTCGAAGAACCCCAGGTACTCGTCGATGGTTCCGCGTACGCGGCCTCGCGTGCGCGTGTCTTTATAGAACTGATTCACCGCTTGCTGTTGCATGCCACCCCCATAGGAACGCGTGGCAGATACCACGGAACCGCGGGTTGCAACATGATGTGGTGGGTCCTCGAGGTCGCCCCAAATTCACGAACAGTAAAGTTAGCGAGAGATCGATCCGACCGCTTCCGAAACGCGACGGCTCAGGGCGGCGAGGGAACCGTTCGGCTCGCTGCTGTTCACCCATCTCGGAATGTGACTATTTCGAAGCAACCGACACTGCACCGATCGCCTCGAGGTGTTGGCACGTACGCTCGATGCCCTCATCGACGCTCACAGCGGGATCGTAGCCGAGTTCGCGTCGGGCCTTGTCGATGCTGAAGTAGTGATGGGTGCACATGTAGCGAATCGCGAACCTCGTGAGGCCATCCTCTGCACTGAGTGTGCCGCCTCGCAGCGTGTCGATCCCCTCCTTCACTGAAGCGATGGCGTACACCAGAGACTTCGGGGCGCGATACTTGATCGGTGGAAACCCGAGCCGGGCAGCAACCTTTCGTACGAAGTCCCAGAACGGCATCGGCTCCCCGTTCGTGATGAAGTACGCCTCGCCAGCGGCGACGCTTTCGAGACCGTCTTTGGCGAGCGCTTCGTCGGCCAGGATGATCGCGTCGATCAGATTGCTCACGTAGGTGTAGTCCGAGAGCCATACGCCTCTTCCCACTTGTACTCGCAGCCGCCCCGACTTCCCCTGCTTGAGGAGCGCGGGCATGAAACGACGGTCCCCTGGGCCGAACACCACGTGTGGGCGTAGTGCGCACGTGGCGATCCCGTGCTTGCCGTTCTCCGCCAGAACGTACTTTTCCGCGGCGATCTTGCTATCGGCATACGGTGCCTGTGAGATCGAAGAGTACGGCATGGTCTCGTCGCCGTTCTCGATGTCTTCGCCCTGGTAGACGACACTGCCAGAGCTAATGTAGACGAAACGTGAGGCGCCTTGTGCTTGGGCCGCCTCGAGCATGTTCTCTGTCCCACCGAGGTTGACCGCCCAGACGACATCTTGCTTGTTGTTCTTCGTGTGAACGATTGAGGCGTTGTGAACAATCGTGTTCACGCCCGCGCACGCCTCCATGACCGCGCTCTTGTCTGTGATGTCGACTCGACGATAGTCGACGTCCGGAACAGGGCACTCGGGCGTGACGTCAATCGCGATCACGTCGTCGCCGCGGCGCTTGAAGCCGCGAACGATCTCTGCTCCGACGAAACCGCAGGCGCCGGTCACCAGGCTCACAGTCATGCGCTACTCCACGGTGCCGAAAATGATGTCGGGCAGCGGCGTGATCGACGCATAGTTTCCCGAAATCATGCTGTGGTGATGCCGGTCGTGCTTCGCGGCGAGCACACCGAGAGTCTTGAACGGGAAACGCGGCACGTCGACCCCCGCATGATTGAGAATGTTGAGGCCAGTGTACGCGGCGAACAGCACGCCCAGTGTGTAGAGGTGAACACCGCCCACCAGGGCAACCGATCCGAAAAAGAGCAACAAGCCCATGATCGTTTCGACGGGATGCAAGAGAAGGCTGTCGATGTAGCGGGGGTTGCGAGCGGCGTGGTGCACCGAATGAACGCCTCGTAGGATCTTCCATTCGTGAAAGAGATAGCGATGCATGAAGTAGTAGCCAAAGTCATAGACCAAGATCACGGTGACGACTTCTAGCGCGAAACGCCACGGAGCAATCGAGTGGTCGTAGTAGAGGTAGCCACCGAGACCGAACATCACGGCAAAGATCAGAGTGACGGATACGGTCGTGTTCAGAGCCACACGCCACCGCAACTCCCGCTGGCTCACAGACCGATGGGGGTCGTCGCTGATCAGGAACTTCTCGGCCGCCCTGGACCGGTATGTCCAGCTGAGCACCAACTGTGCAAGGCCGGCAGATGCATAGCTAACGAGAATCACGGCGAGGACCTTCATGTCGAGACTGATGGGCATCGTAAAACCTATTGCACGAACCTGAGAACCAAGGTGCCCGTGATCATGAACGCGAACACGGCGACTGCCGCAACCTGGGAGGCGCGTCGGCTATACGACGACTTCACGGCGGACGCGGTGCGAAACGAGGTGGAGTCTGCGTCGAGCTCGAGCGGTTCCGCACTTGCGGGCACACTTTGGCAAAGGAGCGCCACACCACGGGCGATGTCTCGGTCGGACAACGCCTCGTGAGTCTTCATGCGCACCGCACCGGTGTTCACGTGTGCCATGCACGAACCGCAGAAGCCCGACTCGCAAGAGTGAGCAGGGTTGAGGCCCGCCGCATGGGCACACTCCAACAGAGTCTTGCCTGCAACATAAGGCACGGTGCGCGAGCGCCCATGGAGCCACAAACTAAACCTGTCAGGCGCCTCGAGAACGGAATCCTCCTCGGACTCTAGGTCGGGGCGGTCGGGATCCGCGGGAGAGACGAATCGCTCCACATAGATGAGCTCTTCGTGGACACCATGGCCGGCAAGAGTACGTTCGACTAGCTCCATGAAGGCTTCGGGTCCGCAGATGTACGACTCTGCGATGTCCGTATGGCGCAACATGCGGACGATCGCATCAGCCTCGAGGCGGCCATGGACGGAGTCGTCGTGATGCTGCACTTCGAGACGATTGGGATACTCGACAGCGATGCGATCGATCTCGTCTGCATAGATGGCAGCATCGCGGTCGCGATTCGCGTAGAGAAGCACCACAGAACGCTTGGTGGTGGCGAGAGCGCTCTTCATCAGCGCCAGGATTGGTGTGATTCCGCTCCCTCCTGCAAAGAGCAGCAACGGCGCCGTCGCCCGGGTGTCGCGATCGAGCACGAAACGCCCCTCGGGGACACTCGCGCGAAGCCGCATGCCCTTCCGAACTCGATCGTTCATCCAGTTGGAGACGCGGCCCCCTTCGACGCGTTTGACCGCAATACGCAGGGGCTCCCCGAGTTCCGGGCAGCTCGAGAGCGAGTAGCAACGGGTCACCCGAAAATCTTCCCAGGGGATCTCGAACGTGAGGTGCTGCCCGGCACGGTAGACGAACGCGTCTCGCAGAGAGGCGGGCACGTTGAACTCGAACGAGCAGCAATCGTCGGTCTCGCGGACTACGCGACTGACCTCGAGCTCGTGGTAGTCGATGGTCATGACATGCTCTCGAGGCCGGCCGTGCCAAGCACTTCTTGGAGGCGTTCGGGCCTGCAGTAACTTCGGAGAACGTGCCGAACTGCAGCGTCAGACACGACGCGCGGGTCTTCTTCCGCGCCCCGATCCATCCAGGTTGCGAGGCGGACCTGCTGGGACGCGATCGCGATTCGAGACATGAGGTCGGGATCATCATCAATGAAGTAGCCGTCATCGATGCACCTTCGAAACATGTCAGCGAATAGCTTGAGGCCGGCTCCCAGAGCTTCGATCTGCTCGGGGCTCCGAAGGAGCTCGATCGTGGACCACGCGGTGACCTCCTTGAGCTGCATCCGAAGGAAGTCGCGGCGCTTCATGAAAAACGAGAGCTGCATCCGCATGCCCGCGATCAAGGTGTCGATCGAGGCTGCGTCGTCATCGAGGATCCCGTGCGCCAACGACATGACTTCGGTCAGTCGCCGGCGATTCACCGCACGATAGATCTCCCACTTCGAATCGAACACGCTGTAGAGGGTCGTCAGAGAAATCCCTGCGGCCGCCGCGATCCGCTGCACCTTGGTCGCCTCATAGCCGAGCTCCCCGAAGACCTGCTCGGCGGCGTCGAGCACCGCGTCGCGGTACAGCGCGCGCTTCTTGTCCTTGAGGTTTTCATGTGCTTTTGTCGCACTTTGCGCCGTTGACATGCCGATTCGGAATGATAGTAAGGAAAACCAGAATGTCAATTCCGATCCCATCCCGCGTTCTCGTGACCGGAGCCACGGGGCTCCTCGGCTCCCACGCGGTTCGGGCACTGCTGGACGCAGGTCATGGCGTCCGGGCGTTCGTTCGAAACCCCTCCAAGGCGAGCCACCTGTTTCCGGACGCGCCGGCAGCCCTCGAGGTCGCACAGGGGGACATCGCAAACCGCAGGTCGGTGGAAGTCGCGCTCGAGGGATGCGACGCACTCATTCATTGTGCCGCGATGGTCGCCATCGGCTCTGCGAGCGCCCCAGCGACGCTGATCGAGACGAACGTGGAGGGCGTTCGCAACGTGATCGGAACCGCGTTGAAGCGTGGGATCGAACGCATCGTGCACGTCTCGTCGATCGCGCCACTCTTCCGGAATGATGGGCGTCCGATCACGGAAACCTCAGAACCTCAGCCCTCGAGCCACGCATACGGTCAATCGAAGATGATGGCTGAAGCGTACGTGCGCGAGCTACAAGCTGCGGAGCAGCCCATACAGATTCTCTACCCTGGCGCGATCATTGGACCCGACGATCCGGGTCTCACGGCGTCCATGCGGTCGGTGCAGATCTTCGCCCAGGTGTTTCTGCCACTCACGACATCAGGGATTCAGTACGTCGACGTACGGGATCTCAGCGACGGGCTGGTGCGCATGATTCGAGACGAACCCAAGGCACGCCGCTACCTGGCCGCCGGCCAGTTCATCGCCTGGCGCGACTTGGCATCCTTGCTTGAGCGCGCGACCGGTCAGCGACCTCCGGCGCGCCGCGTCTCGGCACCCCTGCTCCGCTTCGCCGGCCGATTGGCGGACTCACTTCGATCGGTTGTCCCAATCGAACTTCCACTCTCTCTCGAGTCGGCAACGTACGTCACTCGCTGGAACCCAATCGAGAACTCGGAGGGGTTCGAGCGGCTTGGTGTCGAGTTTCGTAGCTTGGAGGAGTCGATGTTCGATACGGTCCGATGGATGCAACGGGCTGGGCACCTTTGATCCGCGGAAGCGACATGAGCACTGCGACGCCGATCGAGTTCGCGCGGCCACACCGCCCGTTCGGGGTCAAGATACTGAATGCGTTCGGCCGTGCAGCGAACACGCTGGGGCTCCAACCGGTGTCACTCGACGAGCGCGCGCTCATCAAGAAAGCAATTCGCGAGGCGCGAAGCGACGATTTTGGCGAAGGGGACTTTCGGGAGGGGCTGTCCCGGCTCGTGTGGAGTCTCGAGAACGAGGCCGACCTCACGCTCCTCGGGCGCCTGATGGCGCGAGGCTACATCGTCGGCAGCCTCGCGAACCGGTTGCGGTTGGTCGCGTGGCGAAACGCGCACCGAGAGATCGAAGACGAAACGATCGTCGCTCCACTGTTCATCGTAGGATTGCCGCGCACCGGAACGACAATCCTCCACGCGCTTCTCGCCGAAGACCCCGCAAACCGTTCTCCGCTGTTCTGGGAAGTGCAGTTCCCGGTGCCACCGGCCAGTCCGGAAAGCTGGAGTACCGATCCCCGAATTGAGGAAGACCAAAAGGTCCTCGAGCAGCTATTCAAACTCACACCGCAGTTTCGCGCGATGCACCCCATGGGCGCTACGATGCCGCAAGAGTGCGTCGCGGTATTCACGATGTGCCTCATGTCGGAGCAGCTCTCCGTCCAGTTCCGCGTGCCCTCGTACCAACGTTGGCTCGACGAGCAGGACATGCGTGAGACGTATGCGTTTCACAGACGCTACCTTCAGCACGCGCAGTCTGGCGGCGTGCGTGGGGGACGCTGGGTCCTCAAATCGCCAGCCCATCTGCACCTGATCGAAACCCTCCTCGAGGTGTATCCCGACGCGCGAATCATCCACACACACCGAGACCCGATCAAGGTATGCGCTTCTGTCGCGAGCCTCACTGCCACGTTGCGTGGGGTATCCACCGACTCGAACGACCTTCACGCCATCGGGCGCGAGCAGGTCGATTGGTGGGCGACGTTGATCGAAAAATCACTCGACCAGCGAAAACGATTGTCTCACAAGGAGAGTCAGTTTTTCGATGTGCGGATGTCCGAGACGATCGCCGACCCCCTCGGAGTCGTGCGACGCATCTACGATCATTTCGGATACGAACTCAGCAAGGATGTCGAAGCGAGGATGGTCACTTTTCTTGGCGACAACAAGCGTGACAAGCACGGCTCGCATACGTACGAGGCAGAGACCTTCGGGATCGACCCGCTCGAAGACCGCCGCCCATTCGCCCAGTACATTGAGCACTTCAATCTCGATGAAGGAGCGCGCTAACGGTTCCCGAGCCGCACGACCAACGGAGCACGACGATGACACGAGAACGATTCGACAGTCAGCTTGCCTGGGACGACTTCCTAGAGCGCCTTCGGGAGATCGGCGACAAGATCGTTGGAGTGACCGGAGCGAAAGGGCCGAGGGAGCGGGCCGAAGGGTTTCGGTACTTGATGGGTCTCCTATCAGCAGGACAGGACCTCGAGATGGAGGTTGACGGTGCTCATCCGCGACTGACCAGGATGTTCACGCCAATGCGGAGCTTCATCGCAGACGGCGTCGACACGCTCTACCACGAAGCCAAGATCGATGTGAACCGATCGTACGTGTGCAAGATCGAACGCGGTGACGACATCTTTTTTTCGATCGTAGTGTACGCGAGCGACGACGAGGGCATGCGCGAAATGTCGAGCTTTCTGATCGACGACGATATCCATTTCGAGGGCAACGCTGCGACGATCCACATCAGCAAGGAACGCCCGGCCGGCGCGCAAAACTGGCTCGCGCTCTCCGGCCACGATCCATTCGTGCTCACGCGGCAGTACTTTCCAGAGTCGGTCGTCAAGGTCGACGAGGGGAGTTTTCGGGAGGCGACGATGAGCATACACGCGACTCCGGCGTCCAGTGCGCCGCCAGCATATGACCTCGAAGTGTTGTCTTCCGGCCTCGACCGCGTGGTCGCCTTCATGCAGGAAACGGTGGACTCCGCACTCGGCATCTCGGCCTACGTGGCGCTCAACATGATCGAATACGAAGGTAGCGAGTCGACGCCCACCCGTATCGACGCAAGCGGAAAGCTGATCGTGGACGAAGAACGCCACGACAGCCACACCGCCGACGAGATCGTCGACATGATCGATCCCAAAGTCGTCGCCAACAATTTGCCCGGGCCCGGCATCGGGTATGTGGGCGCATCATACAAGCTGGCCGACGACGAAGCGATTCTCGTCGAAGGACAGAAGATCCCCTGTCGCTACTGGTCGTGCCAGCTGCTCGACCATTTCTTGCGGTCAGGGGATTACCGCTACCACGTCGTGTCTTTGAACGACCGACAGATCGACTACGACTCTGATGGCTCGTTCCGCATCTATGCGAGCCGCAACGACCCGGGAGTTCGCAATTGGCTCGACACCCAGGGGCGCCGCCGCGGGCAAGTCGTGTTGCGTACGCTCTTGGCCGAGACCGACATGGACCCTGCCCTCTCGGTGATCAAGATCGCCGACATCCCCGATCGCGACCGCCGGTAGCGATCAGTCGGTGCGATCGAGCGCGGCTCGCCCACGCTGCTCTGCGCCGTCCATCCCGCGCGCGATCAACCCTGGGAACAAGCCGAAGAATCGAATGAGCTTTCCGCGCAGGGCCGGGACCAGCAGCTCGCGTCGGGGCTTGTGGATGACGGCGATGATCTCTTTGGCGAATGCCTCCGGTGGCATGGGCGTTTCGGTAAACACCACGACCCCGGCTCGCTTTTCCCGCATGCTCTGCAGCATCGGTGTTTCGACGGCACTCGGACAGGCGAGCGTCCAATGGATCGCCGAATGGCGGTGGTCGATCGCGCAGCTATGCGTGTACGCGCGCACCGCATGCTTGGTCGCGCAGTAGGCGGCAAGGTCGGGTGCGGGCGCGAAGGCCGCCATGCTCGCGATGTTGATCACGTGTCCGGATTCACGCTCGAGGAAGCGGGGCAAGATCGTCCGTACGCCGTGGAGAACCCCCATGAGATTCACTTCGACCGTACGTCGATCATCGCTCGCTGACACGCGATCGCTACGCCCGGGTGAGCAGACCCCGGCGTTGTTGATCAACACGTCTATCGGGCCCCCCGCGGCTTCCCCCTCTCTGACCACGCGCTCCCAGCCCTCGAGATCACTCACATCGAGGTGGGCAGTCTCGAGGCCCGGCAGGACGGCACGAAGAGACTCGAGCCCGTCCACGTCGACATCGGTCGCCACGACACTGAACCCTTCAGCGCGGCAGGCACGGACGATGGCGGCTCCTATTCCCGTAGCCCCCCCGGTCACGAGCACGCGTTTGCGCTGATCAGCCACGCCAAGGGCCCCACTTGTACATCTTGAGTAAGACACGATCCGCGATTCGATCCGGCATCATGCCAAAGATGCGGGCTGCGTTTCGTGCTCCACTGGGGACGAAATAGCGGACCTTCGGATTTCGGGCGGTAACCGCTTTCACGACCACCTCACCAACGGCTTCCGGCGCGACCGCACTTTGTAGCTGCTCGTCTGCGAACTCGTCGAGATCACTCATCAGCTGTCGGTAGGGGTTGTCCGGGTCGTCCCGCAAGTGCTTCCCCGCCTCCCTCGCGGTGTCGAACGTTGGCGTGTCGACGAATCCGGGGATCACGATGCTGAGGACGATATTCCAAGGGGACAGCTCGAGCCGCATGCAGTCCGTCATCGACTCGAGGCCTCCCTTAGTCGCCGCGTAGGCGGACGCGATGGGCGCGCCGACGTAGCGGGTCAACGAGCCGATGTTGACGACCCGCCCACCACCTTGCTCTCGCATGATCGGAGTCAGTTCGCCGATCAGTTGCATGGCTGAGAGGAGGTTGACGTCGAAGACGTGACGGAGTTTCTCGCGATCGAGTTGCTCGAGCGCAAAGGGTGGGCCGTACCCGGCGTTGTTCACGAGCACGTCGACGCGCCCAAAAGCGTCGATCGACTTCGTCACGAGTGCCGAGGTCTCTGCCGCACTGCTGAGGTCGGTTGGAACGCTGAGCGCGACACCGCCATCGGCGGTGATCTCGGCAGCCAGTTGATCGAGAAGTTCACGTCGCCTCGCGGCAAGCACGACGGAGAACCCAGCCTTGGCCAGGCACGTTGCCGTGGCTCTGCCAATTCCTGAGGAGGCGCCGGTCACGATCGCTACTTTGGTGATGTCTTCGTCGCCGCTCATGTTTTCTCTCGGTTTTGCCGGCTATGGCGGAGCGTGCTACCCGACGCAACCCGGTGGAGAGCCTCTCGACCGGCGATCTCAGCTCATGCCTGCCCCCCCGCCGCACCGAACTCGTACGATCAACTTGTTGAATCGAGTGGGAGGTGCACTCGCCCCGCGCTGGCCGTCGCTCGACCCCGACGACATCGTTCGTGCTGCGATGAAAAAGGCGAAGTCACAGCATTCCGGCGACGACGGGTTCCGCGAAGCGCTCACGCGCCTGGTGGCCGCTGTCGAGGACGAGGCGAAGCTGAGCTGGATTGGACGCGTGGCGTGCCGACAGTCGTTGACGATGGCGCTCGAGAGCCGCTTCGCGCTCTACCAGTACCGTGCCGACCACCCGGAGCTCGTCGGAAGGCCCATCGACAAGCCTATCTTCATCGTGGGCTTTCCCCGGACCGGGACGACCATCCTCTTCAACCTACTCGCACAGGATCCGAGCCACCGCGCACCCCTTGGTTGGGAAACTCAGTTTCCGAATCCACCGCCCGAGACCGCAACGTACACGTCCGACCCACGAATCGAACGCGCTCGAAAATACTTTGCACAAATGGACGAGATGGCGCCCTCCCTGGCGGCGATCCACGAAGTCGGTGCCGAGCTCCCCCAGGAGTGCATGCCGATACTCGCGCACTCACTATTGAGCCCACAAGCAAACGTCACGTTCAACATCCCCACCTACCAACGATGGGTGGATGAGCAGGACGCGGCTCCTGCGTACACATATCATCGCCATTTCCTCGAGCACCTCCAGAGCCGGCACATGAAGGAGCGTTGGGTATTGAAGAGCCCTGTGCACTTGGCTACGCTCGACGCCCTACTCGACGAGTATCCGGACGCTCGACTGGTCTTCACCCATCGGGACCCGGCGAAAACGATCCCGTCCCTCGCAAGTCTCATCTACACCGTACGGGGAATCGTGACCGATCATATCGACCCCGAAGTCGTGGGTCCCGAGCAGCTCGATTGGTGGGCAAATGCGCTCGACCACGCGATGGATGTGCGCGCGAGGCACCCAGACAAGGCTGCGCAGTTTGTCGACATTCAGTTCGAAGAGATCGCCACCGATCCGATCGCCGCAGCAGAACGCATCTACGCGGCTTTCGATCTCCCTTGGTCCCCCGAGGCCGAGCGTCCGATGCGACAGTTCCTCGCCGACAACCCGCGGGGAAAGCACGGCGCACACCAGTATTCGCTCGACGACTTTGGGATCACCGTAGGCGAGATTCGCGAGCGGTTCGACCGGTACTGCCGTGCCTACGGCGTCCCCCTAACCGCCTGAGCCAACGTAGCCAGACCCCCGGTTCCATTGACTTTTTTTGACCGGAATGCTAGACGCGAAAATCAGAATGACTGTTCCGGTACCGCTTGAACGCAGGGCAGGAAGCTCGCCGTCACCTTCGCACATCGAGTGCTTCAACCCCGCGACGAAAGAGCGACTGGGCGTCGTCCGCGTCGACACGCCTGACGATGTCGAAGCAGCGGTCGTGCGCGGGAGGGTCGCGCAACGACAGTGGGCGCGCACCCCGTTCAGCGAGCGCAAGCGAGTCTTGCGAAAGCTCCTCGCATACACGGTCGATCACAAAGACGAGATCTGTCTCGCGATCCAGCGCGACTCTGGGAAGACCCGAGAGAACGCCCTCGTCGGTGAGATCTGGCCAACTTGTGAGAAGTTTCGATGGATGATCAACAAGGGCGAAAGACACCTGCGCCCCGAGCGCGTGTCCCCGGGCTTGTTGATTCACAAGCGTGCGCGACTCGAGTACCTGCCGCTCGGCGTGGTCGCCTCGATCATTCCGTGGAATTACCCGTTCCAGAACATCGTCAATCCGATCATCCCCGCCCTGATGGCGGGCAACGCGATCGTCATCAAGCCATCTGAATGGGTCGCTTGGTCGAGCGGGCAGTTCATCGAAGCGTTCCGTGGCGTCGTCCAGGCAGCAGGACATGACCCCAACTTGGTCCAGGCGGTACAAGGATATGGAGAGACCGGCGCGTCGCTCGTTCGCGCGGATGTCAACACGATTCTGTTCATCGGATCTGTGAAGAACGGTCGCAAAGTCGTCGAAGGGAGCGCACAGCGAATGACGCCCGTCGTCATGGAACTCGGCGGCAAGGACCCTTTCATCGTATGTGACGATGCAGACCTCGAACAGGCTGTGCACGCCGCGTTGACGGGATGTTACGTCAATTGCGGCCAGAACTGCGTCGCCTCGGAGCGGCTTCTGATCCACGAAGGAGTGTACGGTGCGTTCGAGCAACGCGCGCACGAGCTCGTTCGAGGTTTTCGACAGGGCGACAGCCGCACGGACCTCGTCGACGTGGGCGCGATCATCACACCGCTTCAACTCGAGGTGATCGAAAAGGCGGTGAACGGCGCGCTCGCGCAGGGCGCTCGGCTCGTGACGGGGGGCAAGCGTGTCATGTCCGAACGGGGGGATTTCTTCGAGCCGACGATTTTGGCAGACGTCACGCCGGACATGGAGATCGCGCAGGAAGAGGTCTTCGGGCCAGTGATGCTGCTGATGCGAGTCACCGACGACGACAACGCCGTCGAAATCGCCAACGGCGTCTCATACGGTCTGTCCTCATCGGTGTTCTCCAAGAACCACGCAAGGGCCCGGTCGATCGCGGCGAGGCTCGAGGTCGGCATGAGCGCAATCAATGAGTTCGGGGGCGTCACGTACATGGCGCAGGACCTGACCTTCGGGGGCGTGAAGGCATCCGGTTTCGGGAGAATGAACGGCCGAGAGGGTCTGCGTTCGATGTGCAACATCAAGGCGGTCGTCGACGACCGATTTCCGATTCACAAGGCGAATGAGATGTTTCCGGTCGCACCGTCCCTGTACGGAAGGTTTGGCGGAGTCATCGACCTCATCTACGGATCCGGTCTCGCGAAGCGTTGGCGAGGGCTGGTTCGCCTGGTTCGCCCGAACCGATGAAGGATGCGTACGACTACATCATCGTCGGCGGTGGGTCCGCTGGGTGCATCGTAGCCGCACAACTCGCCGAAGACTCGTCGGTTTCCGTGTTGTTGCTGGAAGCTGGGCCGCGCGCCGAAGAGCATCCGGAGACGCTCGCCGCCGACGGATACAAGGAGGCGTTCATCAACGACGCGGTCATGGGGGAACGTTTCTCCGTGCCGCAACCATGCGCTGCGAATCAGCGCGTATTCGCCGGCACCGGCACCGTCGTCGGGGGGAGCGGGTCGGTCAATGGGATGGTGTACACGCGCGGCGCACGGGAGGACTACGACGAATGGCCCGAGGGGTGGCGTTGGCGCGACAACCTTCGAGACTTCGAGGCGATCGAAGAGGTCCTTCGGCCACATCGCCGCCCGCCAACGACATGGACCGAGGCATGTGTCGAGTCTGCTGAAACTCAGGGCTTCGCGCGGCAGGACGATCTGAATGACGGCAACCTAAGCAATGTGATCGGGTATGAGTGGATGTCGTACGAGGGAAACGACCGTAGGAGCTCGTACGTGGCGTTCCTCCGAGACGCCGGCACGCGCGAGAACCTGACCGTTCTTTCGGAGGCGAGAGTCCACCGGGTGTCGTTCTCGTCGGCGCTTCGCGCGGAGGGGGTCGAGTTCGATCACGAGGGCGTGTCGAAGCGGGTGGGTGCCAACCGAGAGATCGTGCTCTGCGCCGGCGCGCTCGAGACGCCGAAGCTCCTGATGCTCTCGGGCGTTGGCCCGGCCGAACATCTTCGAAAGCTAGGCATCGATGTCATCGCGGACCGCGTCGCCATCGGAAGCGGGCTCCACGACCACCCGAACGTCCCGATCTTCTATCTCACGAAGAAAGACATCGACTGCTTCTACCCGCAGCTCTACAGCTTCTATCGAACGAACACCCAGTCGGGCCTTCCACCCTCCCAAAGCGACACTTGTTACGTCTACTGGCCGGCGCCCTCCGCGATGAAGCAGATGATGCAACGGATGCTTCCACCGAAAGTGATCCCCCACCGCTTCTATGGCCCGCGATCACGCCGGGCGGTGCGGGGTGTGATCGGTGGTGCGTTCAAGATCGCTGCGCTCCGGCGGTTCACGGACCACATGTTCGGTATCATCCTCATTCTCGGGAAGCCGAAGAGCCGAGGCTCGCTTCGGCTGCAGTCCACCGATGTTCGCACACACGCCCTCATCGACCCCGGCTACTACGCAGACCCAGAGGACATGGAGACGATGGTGGCGGGCGTACGTATTGCCAGAGAGATCGGTCGCGCCTCGGGGCTCGCGGCGTGGGGCGCACGGGAGCTCATGCCCGGGCGGCGGGTGACGAGTGACGCGCGAATCGCGAGTTACATTCGGAAGAACACGATCACGACGTACCATTTCGCAGGTTCGTGCCGAATGGGGACTCACGATTCAGACCCGGTCGATACCAAGCTTCGGCTCCGCGGAGTCAGTGGGCTTCGAATCGCAGATGCATCGGTGATTCCGTGGACGCCGGTGTCGGCCCTGAACGCCCCGAGCATGCTAGTAGGGTATCGGGCGGCAGAGTTTCTGCGCGGCGCGCGTTGAGTCGGCGTTCGTCAGTCGCAGCGAACGTCACCCAACTGCAGGGACTCGATGATCTGGTCGTCGAGCGTGAGCGGATCGCATCCGTTGCCGGTCTCGCACACGAAGTCGTTATCGGGAGCCCCTGAGTGACAGGAGAAACAGTTGCCGCCGAACGCATTCTCGGCTTCGTCTTTCCCGCGCTCTGCGATCGTGGTTCCATCGGCGCTGAGTTCCAAGAAGAAGAACTCCCAGTCGCGGGTCTCCGGAGAGAAGCCCTCTTCACGCTTCACCATGGCCTCTTGAGGGACCAACTGAATCAGCGTGCCCGGAGGGTACGGT
>JBATTM010000402.1:0-3596 GCA_049670545.1 Polyangiales bacterium | reverse complement strand
GGCGAGGAGGGTCACAATGAATGCGGCGATCGACACGCCGACAGTGACCTCGATGAGGCGCGAGTATGAGAACGGGTCGAGCAAATTGCCGGCCACGGTGGCGGTGATCGCGAAGCCCGCGATCATCATGATCCACACGATGGTCGCGGCGGCCGGACGACGTTCGGGCGCGACGCGCTTGGCCAACAGCACCAAAAGCGAAGTGCCGCAGGCACTCACGCCGCCGCCAATCGTCGCGTAGGCGACGAATCCGAGCGCAATCCCGAGTGGCAAGTTGTACGCCATCACCGAGGTCGCGAACGCCGCGCCGGCACCACCGAGCGCGAGGGCCGCCATGCCACCGATGATCCAGGGCGTGCGCCGCTGGCCGACGTCCGAACCGTAGCCCATGCGCGGCCGGAACATCTGCATCGCATGATGAGCGGTCACCAGAGCACCCGGCAGCATCGCCGCGAGCGCAAGCTCAACCACCATGACCCGATTCAGGGTGGAGGTAGTGAGGACGACAACGGCTCCGAGCGCGGTCTGGACGAGGCCCAGCCTCACGATGTCTACCCAGCTGAAATAAGTTGCTTTTTGAGCCTTCATGCGCCTCTGGACGACGTCCTCACCAGGACGGGACTTCTAATCAATAAACTCAGACACCCGAGGGTGTCAAGCAGATTGGACACCTGAAACTGTCAGTGGCATTTGACGCGCAGATGGTTCACAAACAGCCCCATGATGCACTCTTCACTAGGCCCCGCCCTATCTGGACCGATGTGGGAGCTCGAAGACCCGAGTTCGGGACCGCTGGCGGTGTACGGCCCGGTCGCCAACGGGTCGTCTAACCGGCCGCCACTACTGGTGATTCACAGCGTGAACGCCGCCGCCTCTGGTGCCGAGATGCGAACCATCTACGACGAGATGAGCAAGGAGCGACCGACCTACGGCTTCGACCTACCCGGTTTCGGACGGTCCTACCGTGGCCCCGGCCCCTACTCGCCACGTATCATGACCGATGCCGTCCTCGCGGTGGCAACCGAGGTGCGGCGGCGACACAACGCCCAACCCATCGAAGCCATCGCGCTTTCGACCGCCTGCGAGTTTCTCGCGCGCGCCGCCACCGAGCATTCGGATCTCTTCCGCACCCTCGCCTTCATCAGTCCAACTGGCTTCGATCGCCGTGGTCGACGCGACGGCCCCCCCGGCAGCACCCGCGGCTCGCGCGCGGCGCACGCGTTCCTCTCGACGCCTGGCCTGTCGGATCTGATGTTCGGCCTGCTCACCCGGCCATCGGTCGTGCGCTACTTCCTCAAGAAGTCATTCGGATCGGAGACGATCGACGAAGACTTGTGGAAGTATTGCGTGCAGAGCACCAACGCCCCCGGTGCCAAGCACGCGCCGCTCTACTTCCTGTCGGGCTACCTCTTCAGCGGCGACATCACGCCGATCTACGAAGCCCTCACCCATCCGGTGTGGACGGTGCATGGCGTCCGGGGCGACTTCGTCGACTACACCGGTCTATCGGCATTCGGACAAAAGCCCAACTGGACCGTCACCGAGCTCCAAACCGGCGCCCTCCCCCACTTCGAAATCGAAGACGACTTCATGGCCCGCTACCGCGAATTCCTAGCCGCCCACTGACCGAAGCGGAGCCGGTCCACCTGCCCTTGCCCCCAGCCCGACTCGTGGGTGGCTTCTAAGCCTTCGCCATCCGGTACCCCGTACAAAACCGGACCCACCCCGCACGCAGCCGCCGTCCCGACAGCGCCTCGTACATCGCGGTCACCGACTCACCATCCACTCTGGTGTCGATCAACGCGCGATTGTAAAACGGCCCATTCTCCAACGTTCGGACGGTGCGCACCGACGCCCCCGCATCGACCCGCACGTCACGCGGAAGTCCCCAGGCGGACCGAGCACGGGCCATCAACCTCGTCGATTCGATCGGCTCGATGTCGCCGCTGCCCGCCCTCACCCGAAACGCGTGGCCGGTCCTTACCCCGGAGCGGTCGATCGCATCGTAGGTCAACGCCGCTCCCTGCGACGTGCGCGCCCGTGACCAGCTCCAATGCTCGAAGCCATCGGCGAGCGAGGTCTCACCGGCGTTGGCGTCGTGATAGCCGTGTCCGCGGAAGCGAAGCCCGAGCGACGGAAGGTCGACCTCGATTCGCCCCACCGGCGACACCGGCCACCAGCGGTGCTGTTCGTCGCAGTCGATTACAAGCTCTCGGCCGGTGAGCGCCTCGGGGACGAACGTCACTCGACCCGTGATCGCGCGCCGAACCGGATGCCCAAGCGGCGTCGTCCGCTCGTCGAGGTCGGCCTGCAGTCGATCCCCGACCCAGCGCAGCGAACTCCGTCCGATCTGGATGCCGTCTGGCGCCCGGTCGCGGGAGGAGATCGCCCGCTCCTCGAGGGCAAAACCCGACCGCAATCGAACCAGGGACGGCGGCCCGTACACAGCCACGTTCATCGAGCAATAGCGCTCAGCCGGTACGCGCCCGGCCCGAAGGTAATCGGGCGAAAACGGATGTCCGACCATCGCGATCACCACGATCGCAGCCCGGCCATCGTCGCTTATTCCATCGAGGTAGTGCCAGTGGTAGCCGCCGGGTGGGACGGCGCGGGCAAACGAAGGTCCGCGCTCATCTGCTCGCCGGCCAATCGACCACTCAGCGTCGCCATCGGAACCCCCGGTCCCGGATGGACGCTGCCGCCCGCCAGATAGAGACCCGGGATCTTCGTTTTCGCGCCGCGACGATTGAGCATCGACAGACTCCCCTTGGACCGCGGCCCGTACAGGGCTCCGCCCGTGTGGGGGAACCGCGCGTGGTGCTCCATCGGCGTCGTTTGCACCACGGCGTCCATTTCTAGCGTCAAACCCAGACGCTGAAGTCTCTCGGTCATGATGTTCGTGCATCGCGTTCGCTCCGCTTCACCCCAGCGGTGAGGTTGGTCGCCGGTGGCCGGCGCGTTAACTACCACGAGAAAACGGTCCTGCGAACGCGCCTCATCGTCGTCGCCCCGATCCTGCGCGCAAACGTAGATCGTGGGCTCGTCCGGCGCACGCTCTTCACGGAGGATCTGTTCAAACTCCCGGCGGTAGTGATCGCCAAAGAACACGTTGTGATGCACGAGAGGTACGCCCGACGCGCGGCCTACGATCGCCCAGGTCAACGAGGAGAGCGAGCGGATTTCGCGCGGCGTCTCGCTCCCCGCACGGGCCGCGCCGAGGGAGGGCAACGCCGAAACGTCGCGGTTGAACAGCACGGCCCGGCCGCGGTGCATCTGCTCCTGGGCAAAAACGCCGGTGGCTCGGCCTCCTTCGATCACGATTCGGTCGACCTTGGCCTCGTGAACGAACTCGACCCCCAGGTCGAGCGCTCGCTTGCGCATTGCCGCCACCACCGCGCGAATGCCGCCGTCGACGCGGAAGACGCCATCGGACTCCACGTGCGCGATCAGGTTGAGCGTGGCCGGAGCCTCGAACGGCGACGAGCCCACGTAGGTCGCGTAGCGGCCGAAGAGCTGACGCAGTCGCGGCTCTTGGAACTTGCTTTCGAGCGCTTGCCACATCGTGCGGTAGGCATCGAGTCTCACTACGGTCCACA
>JBATTM010000401.1:0-4807 GCA_049670545.1 Polyangiales bacterium | reverse complement strand
CTTCGGGGTGGAGTCCCATTGCCCCTCCATGCGCCAGGCCTTCAATTCAATCCGCGGAACGACCCCGCGGCGCGCCATGGAACCTGGGAGCTGGTGAACGCGTTGGTCCAAGCGGCGGCGGTCGTCGAAAGCGAACTCGGAGGCCTTCCCGTGACGATCAACGACCTCAGCTATGAAGCCGGAGGTCCCATTCCGCGGCACGCATCTCACCAGAGCGGCCGCGACGTGGATGTATGGTTCTACCAGCTCGGCCCGGACCGCCAGCCGATCCCCAGCGTCGGTGCTTTCTTCGGACCCCGAGGGATGGGTGTGGATTTCCGTGACCTCTCCGACCCCAGCGACGATGTCGTTCTTCGAATCGATCTGAGGCGGACGTGGAGGTTCGTGCAAGCTCTCATCGAAGACCCGAGCGCGAACCTACAATCGATCTTCGTCGCGGAGCACATCCGATCCTTGCTCCTGCGGGAAGCCCGGAAGCGCGACGCCCCAGCCGACGTGGTCGCTCGCTTCGCGGCGATGACGTGCCAGCCCGAGTATCCGCACGACGATCATTTTCATTTCCGCTTCTATTGCTCCGTCGAAGACATCGCACAGGGGTGCCGCGATTCGAAACCAACGTACGATTGGCGGAGGCGTGAGCTTCGCGATGCGGGTGTGAGTCCCAACCCGCTCCTTCCGAAGCGTCCACAGGCGAAAACCAAGACGGTATCGCACGAAGAGGCGCGTGCGCGCGCGGGGGTACTCGACCCCGAAGTCGAACGATGGCTCGACCGACGGAAGGCCTGGCGCGACCAACCGCACCCCGGCCGGAGGTACTGCCCATGAGTCTGCTAGGGTGGCGCCGATGACTTCGTTCGAATGGATCGCCGATCAGAAATCGCTCGACTCGATCATCGACTCGCTAGTCGGTGCGGAGCAGTACGCCCTCGACACCGAGTTTCATCGCGAACGAACCTACCACCCGCAACTCGCCTTGGTTCAACTCTCGGTCGAAGGACGGGTTGCCCTGATCGATCCCCTTCGTGTCGACGTGGCCCCACTTCGTCGCGCCTTCGAAAGCGATGCTGTCTGTGTCATGCACGCAGGCGCTCAAGATCTAGAGATCCTGTTGGCGCGCTGTGGCGCCCTGCCCGCTCAGATCTTCGACACGCAAGTCGCCGCCCTCTTCGCAGGCTACCGAACCGCCTCGCTGGGCTCCCTGGTGCAAGACCTGCTCGGAGTCCATCTCGACAAAAGTTCGCAGCTGACCGACTGGACCCGACGCCCGCTTCCGGCGGCCGACCAACGATACGCGGTCTCCGACGTTACACATTTGGTTCCGCTTCGGTCCACGCTCACGGCTCGGTTGGAGGAGAGCGGGCGGGTTTCGTGGGCCGAGGAAGAGATCGAGCGACTACGATCGAAAGACCGATCGCGGCCCGACCCCGACACTCTGTGGTGGAAACTCCGCGGAAAATCTAAGCTGACAGGCCGCGCCCGAGGGGTCGCCCAGGCGCTCGCACGATGGCGCGACGAGGTCGCATGCCAGCGTGACCGACCGCCACGAACCGTGCTTTCCGACATGGCGCTTCTCTCACTTGCCCAGCGCCCCGCAAGAAACGAGCGCGACCTTGCGGGCGTGCGCAACTTCGACGTCCGGCGTTTCAAGCACACCGATGCGCTCCTCGATGCAATCCGACGAGGAAGCGAAATGCCGAAGACCGACCTCCGCCTGCCGCCCAAGAAGCCCGAGAACCAACCACAGGTCGACGGGGTCGTCACGCTGTGTCTCGCGTGGCTCTCTCAACGGGCCCGTGACGAGAAGATCGACCCGAGCGTTCTTGGTACGCGGGATGATGTCACGACCTTAGTGCTCGCAGGGAACTCTCGTCTAGCCTCCGGCTGGCGCCATGCCCTGGTCGGGGCTGACCTCGAGGCGATCGTCGCCGGAGACGCCGTATTGCGTGTCTCCGGCACGGGTCTCGAGCTGCTGGATCGCACGCCCTGAGGATTCGCGCTACCTTGATCGAATGGGTGTGAGTCGAAGCGGACGCGTCGTGATGATCGCAGCCTCGATCGTCGTGATCGGTGCCGGCATCAAGCTCGCTTCGCCCTTCCTCGTACCCGTACTGGTTGCGGCATTCATCGCAGTCGTCACGGCGCCCTTCGTGTTGCGGCTCTGCGACCGGGGCGTGTCACGACCTGTGGCCGTTGGAACCGGCCTCCTTGTCGATGTCGCCGCCGGATCAGCGTTCGGGTTTCCCTTGGCGGGTGCGCTCGCGACGTTTTCGGAGCGGGTACCGGTGTACGCCGCCACGATGTCCGAGCGCATGGACTCTTTCGAAACGTGGCTCGCGAGCCATGGCATCTTTCTCGAGTCGATCTACGACTTCTCAGAGCCGACGTGGCTGCTCAACTTCGCTACGGCGACAGCCCAGACGGCCGCCTCCCTGGTTTCGCAGATCGTCCTGGTCCTGCTGATCGTCGCCTTCATGTTGTTCGAGGCGACTGGCATTCGGCAGAAGCTGAGCCGCATCGCCTCGCCGACGCGCATCCAAGACCTCTCGGACACTGTCCACGAAGTGAACACCTACTTGGTGGCCAAGACGATCATGAGCCTGATCACCGGCGTCGCGGTATTCGTCTGGTGCTGGTCGCAGGGGCTCGACGTTCCCGTCCTCTGGGGCTTGCTCGCCGCGCTGCTGAACTTCATCCCTACGGTGGGTCAGATCATCGCCGCCGTGCCGGCGATCGTGCTCGCGCTAGTCCAGCTCGGCCCGGGGCCTGCTCTCGTGGTCGCGGCCGGGTTTGGTGGGATCAATCTCTCGATCGGTGCGCTCGAGCCCCGGGTGATGGGCCAGGCTCTTGGCCTGTCGGCGCTCGCTGTACTCCTTTCGATGGTGGTGTGGGGCTGGCTCCTCGGCCCGGTGGGTGCGCTGCTTTCCGCGCCACTGACGATGGTCATCAAGCACTCTCTCGCGCAGAGCAAGGACCTCGCGTGGATCGCTGAGCTCCTCGGCCCGGCCCCAAAGCCGTCGAGCGCACCTGGTAAGAGCCCGGGGAGCGAGGAATCCAAAGACGAGCTCAGTCGAGCTTGAGTGCCTCGCCCGCGCGAAGTGCAAAACGCCGAAGGATCTCTTGGGCCGCGGCGCTCGGAGGCGTAGTTCCCGCGGCGACTGAGTGCTCGAATTCGTTGACGAGCGCACGGAGCTCTGCGTCACCTCGCAACGCACGTCGCAATCCGTCTTCGACCATGTCCCACATCCAACGGACCTGTTGCTTCTGGCGATTCGCCACGAACGCGCCGCTTTCCTCGAGCGCACCTCGGCGATCGATCACGACTTTCCAAAGCTCATCAAGCCCAGCCTTCTCTAGCGCGCTGCAGGTGACGACGGGAGGCTCGCTTCCGGGGCGCATCAGCCGAACGGCGCTCTGGTAGGAAGCCTGCGCCCTCGTCGCGCGCGGCCTATTGTCGCCGTCGGCTTTGTTGATCGCGAGCATGTCGGCCACTTCGAGGATCCCACGTTTGATGCCCTGAAGCTCGTCCCCCGCGCCCGCGATCAGCAACACGAGAAAGAAGTCGACCATGCCCGCGACAATCGTTTCCGACTGCCCGACGCCCACCGTCTCGACCAACACGACATCGAACCCCGCCGCCTCGCATACGAGGATCGTCTCCCGAGTCTTTCGGGTGACACCACCGAGCGTGCCACTCGTTGGCGAAGGCCGAATGAAAGCCCGGGGGTCACCACTCAGCGCGGACATCCGCGTTTTGTCACCGAGAATACTCCCGCCGCTGACGCTGCTGGTCGGATCGACGGCGAGTACGGCGACCTGATGCCCCTCCGCGGTGAGCATGGTGCCCAGCGCATCGATGAACGTACTCTTTCCGGCGCCGGGGACACCGCTGATTCCCACTCGGTAGGAGCCGCCTGTATCCCCGAGCAGCCCCTCGAGCACCTGTTGTGCGACTTCAGCGTGCGCTGGCTTCTCGCTCTCGATCAGGGTGATGGTTCTGGCGAGAATCGCGCGGTCGCCGCGGCGCACGCCGTCGACATACGACTGCGCTTCGAGTAGTTTCACGCTCCCTCGAGCTGCGCATCGAGTCGATCGAGGAGCTCGATCGCTGCGTCCGCGATGACGGTCCCTGGACCGAAGATCGCGGCTGCCCCCGCATCGTGCAAGGCGTCGTAGTCTTCGGGAGGAATGACGCCTCCGACGACGACCAAAATGTCGTCTCGCCCTTGGTCGCGGAGCGCCTGCTTCAGCTGCGGGACCAGCGTGAGGTGGCCGGCCGCAAGCGAACTCGCGCCCACGATATGCACGTCGTTCTCGATGGCTTGTTTCGCGCTCTCCTCGGGAGTTTGAAAGAGCGGACCGATGTCGACATCGAAGCCGAGATCGGCGAAGGCCGTCGCGATTACCTTCTGGCCACGGTCGTGACCGTCTTGGCCCATCTTGGCCACGAGGATCCGGGGGCGTCGACCATGCTTGTCGAGAAACGCATCGCTTCGCGCCCGCACGCGGTCAACACCTTCGGAATCGGTTCCAACTTCACTTCGGTACACGCCTTCAATACTCCGGATTGTGGCCTGGTAGCGCCCGTACACCTTCTCGAGCGCGTCGCTGATCTCGCCGACGGTAGCCCGATGCCTCGCAGCATCGATCGCCAGCTCGAGTAGATTGCCCTCCCCAGTGTCTGCCGACTTGGTCAACGCTTCAAGTTTCGGCCTGAGCGCCACGTCGTCCCGTTCGGCGCGAAGCTCGCGCAACCGATTGATCTGGGCTTCTCGTACGGCGGAGTTGTCGACTTTCAAGACGTCGAGGG
>JBATTM010000400.1:0-5713 GCA_049670545.1 Polyangiales bacterium | reverse complement strand
TCGGAGGATGGAATCGGTGGTGGAGGCGGTGGGGAATACGCCGTTGGTGCGGTTGCGGAATATTGAGAAGGAGAGTCCGGGGGTTAGGCTCTATTTGAAGCTCGAGTATGCGAATCCGGGGGGGTCCGTGAAGGACCGACCTGCGCGGCAGATGATGCTCGATGCAATCGAGGACGGGCGCCTGACGACCGACAAGGTGCTGATCGACGCGACGAGTGGCAACACCGGCGTCGCGTACAGCCTGTTCGGGGCCGCGATGGGATATCGAATCGCGTTGGTGATGCCCTCGAACGTCTCGAAGGCGCGCAAAGACATCACGGAGGCGTTCGGAACGGAGATCATCTACAGCGACCCGATGGAAGGGTCGGACGGTGCGATTCGGCAGGTACGTCGCCTGGTCGCCGAGCAACCGGATAGGTATTTCTACCCGGACCAATACTCGAACCCGTCGAACCCCCGCGCGCACTACCTCGGGACGGGCCAGGAGATTCTCGATCAAGTCGGTGACGAGATCACGCACTTCGTCGCGGGACTCGGCACGAGTGGGACCTGCATGGGCACGACGCGTCGGCTTCGGGAGCACCCCCGAAAGATCGAGTGCATCGCGATCGAGCCTGCGGAGGCGTTGCACGGCCTCGAAGGTCTCAAGCACATGGAGAGCTCGATCGTTCCCGAGATTTTCGATCGCAGCGTGCCGGACGAGATTCTGCCGGTGGGTACCGATGCGGGTTGGGACATGTCGGACCGCCTTGCTGCCGAGGAGGGCCTACACGTCGGGCACTCGACCGGTGCGAACGTCGCGGGCGCGGTCGAAGTCGCCAAACGCGTCGAGGAAGGCTGCATCGTCGCCATTGCGTGCGATCGCGGCGACCGTTACTTCGCACCGATGAAATGGGAGAAGCACTATGAGTGGTGAGGCGAAACCGTGGATCGCGGGCGACCTCGAGATCGAGAAGTCCGTGATGGCCGCAATCGAGGCCCATGCGCTCGAGTGCTACCCAAGCGAGAGCTGCGGGTTCGTGTTCGGCCCCGCCGACCAACCCTCGCTCCTCGACGAGATGCGCCAAGAAGAGAACGAGGCGGACAAGTACCACGCGCTCGACCCGGAGACGTTTCCGCGCACCTCCAAGATGTACTTCAAGATCAACGAGCTTCGCGCGGGCCGTACATTCGATGCTGGCGACGCCGACGGACGCCCGGTCAAAGTCATCTATCACTCCCACTGTGACGCGGGCGCGTACTTCTCCGAAGAGGACGCCGCCACCTTCGCTCGCGACGGCCAGCTGATGTGGCCCTGCGCCTACATCGTGGTGAGCGTCATGGACGGTGCGGTTGCGGAGCGGCGTCTGTGGGTACACGTGCCCGGCACGGATCGGTTCTCCGAATCGACGCTGACCGTGCGCGGCGAATAGAGGTCGCGCCTAGCCGCGCGTGTTGCGCTGGCGCTCTCGGAGGCGCGCCTTCTTGCCGCGGAGGCCTCGAAGATAGTAGAGGCGTGCACGACGCACGTGGCCCCGAGCGGTGATCTCGATCTTCTCGATGCGTGGCGAGTGCAGCGGAAAGATTCGTTCCACCCCGACGCCGGAAGACACCTTGCGAACCGTGAACGTCGCGCCCAGGCCACCCTTGACGCGGCGAATGACGACGCCCTTGAAGACCTGGATACGTTCCTTCTCGCCTTCTCGGATGCGGAAGTGCACGTTGACCGTGTCACCCACGCGGAACGAGGGACGATCACGCATTTGCGCTTGTTCGATCGCGTCGATTTCTGGAACGCTGCCACTCATCGCTAAGCCTTCTACCAAAACGGAGCCCGGAGTTAGCACGGCCCCAAAAGGCGGTCAAACCCCGTCGGCGAGCCCCACTTACACACCGAATAGCCGGTCTAGCGTGATTGCGGCCGCCGCGCGAACCGAGAGGTGGTTGTAGTCCGTGGGGCCTTCGATCGGGGCGAGAATCACGTCTGCACGCGACAAGATAGGGGGCGCGAGACCGTGCCCGGTGCCAAAGAGGATCAACGCCGGGTCGGGGTCGGCAGCCAGGCGCGCGGCTTCGGTGGCGAAGGCGGTGCGGTTCGGGCCCGGGCGTGCCGACGTCACGAGGAGCTTTGGTGATTTTCCTTCGCGCGCCTCGATTCGGGAGATCGCCGCGTCCACGGAAGCGGCGATCTCGACGATCGAGAGCGCTTCGGACCGCTCTGGGACTCTTTGCTTACCCTTTCCGTCCCGCCAGTGGTCGAGGATCCGCTGCACGACGGGGTACTGCGCGTCGATCGGGCTGACGACGAAGTACCCTCGAACTCCGTACGTACGGGCGCTCCGCGCGATGTCGTGGACGTCGAGATTCGTGACCGACGTGGTGACTTCTGCGCCTGCTCGGTCGACCACCGGGTGATGTACCAGGGCGCAATAGACCGCGCTCACGATTCGTTCTCGATCTCTTCGAGCAGTGCCCGATCTGCGTCCGACAGGTCTGCCGAGGAGAGCAGGTCAGGACGGCGTGCGAGGGTGCGTCGAATCGACTCCTTTCGACGCCATCGGGCGATTGCACCGTGGTTGCCCGAGCGAAGAATCTCGGGAACGGCGACGTCGCGAAACGCCTCGGGCCGTGTGTACTGCGGGTATTCGAGCAGGCCGTCGGCGTGGGACTCGTCGCTCGCTGATGCAGCGTTCCCGAGGACGCCTGGGATCAAGCGGGCGGTGGCCTCGATGATCGCCACCGCGGCGGTCTCTCCGCCGAGCAGTACAAAGTCACCAAGCGACACTTCCTCATCGACGTGGGATCGAATCCGTTCGTCGAACCCCTCGTATCGGCCGCATACCAGGGTCACAGTGGGGAGTGCGCTGAAGCGCTGCGCGTGTGCTTGGGTGAACGGCACGCCCTGCGGAGTCAGCAGCACGCGACGGGTGGGTGCACCCTCGCGGGCCTCGTCCAGGTGCTCGAGCGCGTCGACGAATGGGCCCGGCCTCAGCACCATCCCGCTCCCGCCGCCGTAGGGCGCGTCATCGACCGTTCGATGGACATCGTGTGTGAACGTTCGCGGGGAAAGTGTGGCGACCTCGATCTTGCCACTCGCCTTGGCTTTGCCGATGAGGCCGACCTCCAACACCGAGAAGTGCTCGGGGAATAGCGTGATGACTTCGAACTGCATCAGCGCCCCTTTTGGACCGGAATTTCTTCCAAGGCCTTCACGTGGATCTTGCCGGCTTCGATGTCGACCCGATCGAGCCAAGGGGCGATCAGGGGGATTTCCAGGAACCCTTCGGTCGTCTCGACCCGCAGGCATTCGACGCTCGGGTAGTCGATGACTTCGAGGACTGGGCCGACCGCGCGCTCGCCTTCGTAGGCCACCAGCCCGATCAAGTCGGCATGATAGAATTCTCCCTCGTCAAGCGCGGGAAGCGCTTGCCTAGGGACCGCCAAGACGAATCCGCGCAGGGACTCGGCGTCTTCGCGCGAGTCTACCCCCGCAAGGCGCATCAGCAGCGCCTTGGGGCCGCGCCGGGCCGAGACCACATCGACCAGGGAGGGGGTCGGGTCGTCTTCGCTCAGTAAGAACACCTCGCCGAGCCCCTCGAGGAGTGTCGACTCCGGGTTGTAGACGTGGACCCGAAGCTCGCCCGTGAGGCCCTGCGGGCGTGCGATCACCCCGAGCTCGATCAGCGTTGCCTCTTCCTCGGTGCCCGTCACGGGGCCCTCCATACCAAATCGGCGAGGGAGAGGCGACCAGGGGCCGTGAGGCTACTGCTGGAAGCAGTAGAGGCGCCGCGGAATCGCGCAGAAGCTCTTGATGTGGGCGTCGGTCCAATGACCGTCCTGCTTCAGGTACCACCCGAAGTACGAGAGCGCGTGATGGTCGTCTGTCGACCAATCCTCGCACGTGCGCGTCTCGCTCTTGGTCGTTCCGTCGGGGCGGACGTTCGTCCACGCACTGCCGGGGAGCCAATGCACGCGCTCACCGTACTCATCGACCTTGATGTCCCGATGGGGACCCTGCGTGACGAGGTCGTCGTAGCTGTCTGCGATGTGCTTGCCGTCAGTACGGACGTACGGTTGTTCGGACTTGGCGAATCGGGTGTCGGGCGAGTCTGTGGAATCTGCGAGCCAGGCCAGGAAGGTGCCAGGAAGGCCTGCGTCGGCTGCGGCCTCGTTGCACACGGCGTCCGCGCCCTCGAGGCCGCCAAGCGATCCTTGGTGCACCGTGCTCGTGACGAAGACGATCTTGTCTTGTATGGGGCCGATGCCACCCGCTCCGCCTTCGCCGCCAGCACCCGCGTCGCCCCCGAAGCCGCCTTCGCCACCGGCACCCGCGTTGCCCCCGAAGCCGCCCTCGCCGCCTTTTCCTGCAGCACCGCCTGCCCCTGAAGGGTCGCCACACCCAACCGCGAAGACGAGTGCAAGGATCGAAAGTCCGGACACGCGAAGTGCGCGGACCGGTGCCGATCTCGCGGTGCGCGTGGGAAGGAAGGCGTGGTCGGATGAAACCGAGGAATGAGAGGGGAATGCCATAGTGGCCCGGCAACCCTCCCTCGTGGGGTTCTATTCCGGCGCCGATCGGCCGATCGCCTCACGTGGTGAGGCGGATCACGATTGCCTCACTCGAGGATGTCGAGGATCGCGCGCTTTTGGAGGCGCGCGGACGTAGCCGCGAGCAGCGTCCGCATGGCTCGGGCGGTTCGGCCTTCTTTGCCAATCACCTTGCCGAGGTCGTCTGGGGCCACCGTGAGTTCGAGAACGACCGCGCGGTCTTCCTCGACGATGTTCACTTCGACCGCGTCTGGGTCGTCCACCAATGAGCTCGCGATGTACGCGATCAGGTCTTGAAGCCTATCCCCAGCCATCGCGTCCTCGCTCAGGCTTCGGGGGCCGCGGCGGCCGCCTTCTTGTGTTCTTTGACGACGTCCCGGACACGGTCGCTCACCTGTGCACCGACCCCGACCCAATAGTCGAGCCGCGGGAAGTCGACCCGGGCCTCCACGATGGGGCGGCTTGGGTCATACGTGCCGATCTGTTCGATGAAACGCCCATCCCGGGGCTTCTCTTTGTCGGTCACAACGATGTGATAGTAGGGACGCTTCTTGGCGCCGGCGCGTGCCAGTCGAACCTTGACCATGGAATCCTCGTCAAAAAGGGCGGGCAGTACCCGCCAAAAGGGCCCGGAAGCTAGTCAGCGCTTGCCCTGCCGTCAAGCCGCGGGCCTCGCGGCTGTTTTTGCGACTCGGGCCACGGTTGCTAGAACCTTTGGGATGCGCACCTCGCTCATGCTGATAGCCCTGGTTTTGAGCGTCGGGTGCACCTCGCGCAAGCCCGCGGCTGCCCCCACCGACCCAGACGCGCCCGCAGTGCGTCTGGCGGTCATCACCGATCTGAAGGGCTATCTCGAGCCCTGTGGGTGCACCAGCCGTCCGCTTGGCGGGATCGATCGTATGGCGGCCAAGATTCGGGCGCTTCGAGCCGGCGGCGTGCCGCTTCTCGTATTGATGGGGGGAGATCTGTTCTTCGACACCTCGGTTCTCGAACCGGCGCGGGTCGACCAGGCGTGGCGCAATGCGACGACATTGGTCGGGATCCTCAACGATCTCGACGTGGATGCGGTCGTCCCCGGCGCCCACGACCGCGCCCAGGACCCAGAGCGCACCGCCGTCCTCGAGGCCCAGGCCGAGTTTCCTTGGCTGGCGATGAAGGGCGATGCGGAAGTCGTGCGAGTCGATGC
>JBATTM010000399.1:0-5357 GCA_049670545.1 Polyangiales bacterium | reverse complement strand
GGGGACAGTCCCCTTTTGCGAGGGGTTAACCCTTGGGAAAAGGGGACTGTCCCCTTTTCTGAGGGGTTATTCGGCGGCTTCGAGTTGGTGGGGGAGTTGGGCGGGGTCGAGGTAGCCGAACTCTTCGAAAACTTCGTGGAGTTCTTCGAAGACTTCTTCTTTGGTGATGCCGAAGAACTCGAGTCCGAAGTCGCGCGTGCTTTCCCAGTCGCGGTGGGCTTCGCAGGCAGCGTCGAGCTTGGCCTCGAAGGATTCGCTCACGGGCATGTCGAGGCGGCCGTAGAGGCCCAAGATCGCTCGCTTCGGGTCTTCGACGAGGTCTTCGTACCGAATGACGATGAACTGGTCGCGCGGGATCGTTCGTCGAAGTTCGAGCGCGTAGCGGTAGTAGTCGTAGCCAAGCTGCTTGAGCGCCTGAATCTCGTCGCCGTCCGGGCGGATTGACGGCGAGTGTGCCTTCCACGCTTGGTAAAACATGTTGAGGAACGACGGCAGCGATTCGATCGGGTCGCGAATCAGGTAGACGAAAGATGCGTCCGGAAATCGCTCGTACATCGAGCGCACGAAGGGCGCGAAGAAGACGTTCTTGTTCAAGAATCGCTTCCCGCCCGCTTCGTACACGTGACGCTTGAGCGTGTTCTCGTACGAGTCCATGAAGGCTTCACGTTGCGCAGGGCTCTGTCGGTCCAGCCACGTTTGGCTCTGTAGTTCGGTCATGAACGGGAACAACAGGCCGCTCGTTGGGCTCTGCAAGCTCCAGAGCTGCGTGCAGACATCTTCTTCCGCCTGGTCGAGGCTGAGGTGATGGACTTCGGTCCAGCGACTCTCGAGCGGGCTGTTGAAGAAGTCGTAGAACCGATTGAGGACGCCGCCGACGCTCGTCTGCGCGATCTTGACGAGTTCCTGAAACGTGCGGGTGGCCGCGACGGATGGAAAAATCGTCTGATAGAGCTTCACGGTGGTGAAGACCTCGTCGTCCATACTGATCAGTCGGTGTGTCAGGGTGGTGCCGCTTCGGGGGTTTGCGAAGACGAACACGGGCCGTTCGATCGGCTGGTCCCGGTACTCACGGTAGAGCACCTCGTCGAGGGCGCGAAACGTCACGGCAGTCTGCCGCAGCGCGGTGAACAGAGGTGCGACCCATGCGGTCGTCAGGATGCGTCCCACCGTGGGCTTCTTGAACAACACCTTGCGAATCTCGCGAAGGCCATCTCGGTTTACATACATGTAGGTATTCCCGGGGACGGGCGAGCGTCTCCCTCCACGCCAGTGTAGGGTCGGTCTCCACAATTGCTGGAAAAAGCGGGCGAACCGCAGGCCACCCAGGGCCAACGGTTGCGGCTCGCGCCCCAACGGGGTCGACTATTCGTCGGTGACGCAGCCTTCGGAGGCTGGCTTCACATTTTTGATGTACTTGTAAAGTGTGCCGCGACGCGCCTTGAGTGCGGGTGCCTTCCACGCCTCTCGACGCTGGACGAGCTCCTCGTCGGAGAGGCCGACTTCGATGCTTCGCGCCTCCGCGTCGATGGTGATCAGGTCCCCGTCTTTCACCAATGCGATCGGACCGCCCTCCTGCGCTTCGGGAGTCACGTGCCCAATGATGAAGCCATGTGAGCCCCCGGAGAAGCGTCCGTCAGTGATCAGGGCGACGTCGTTGCCGAGCCCCGCGCCCATGATCATCGAAGTCGGAGTGAGCATTTCGGGCATCCCTGGGCCGCCCTTCGGGCCTTCGAAGCGAATGACCACGACGTCGCCCTTGCCGATCTCTCGTCGCTCCATCGCCCCGATCATGTCCTCCTCACAATCGAAGGTCTTGGCGCGGCCTTGAAAGTAGAGCCCTTCTTTCCCGGTTATCTTCGCGACGGCGCCGTCCGGCGCCAAGTTGCCGCGCAGGATCGTGAGGTGCCCCGTCTTCTTGATCGGTTCCTCCCAGGTGTGAATCACGCGCTGACCTTCGGTGAGCCTCGGCAGTTCTGCGAGGTTCTCCGCGAGGGTCTTGCCGGTGACTGTGAGGCAATCGCCGTGCAGGACGCCCTTGTCGAGCAAATAGCGCAAGACCGCCGGCGTCCCGCCCACCTCGTGCAGGTCTTCCATCACGTACTGGCCGCTCGGCTTGAGGTCTGCCAGAAGCGGTATGCGATCACTGACCGCTTGGAAGTCGTCGATCGTGAGCGGAACGTCAACCGCACGTGCCATCGCGATCAAATGCAGCACCGCGTTGGTCGAGCCCCCAAGCGCCATGATCGTCACCATCGCGTTCTCGAACGCCTCGCGCGTCATGATGTCTCGAGGCTTGATATCTCGTTCGAGGAGGTGGCGAATCGCCGAGCCCGCGCGCAAGCATTCCGCGTGTTTTGCAGGGTCTTCTGCCGGCGTCGACGAGCTGTACGGAAGCGACATTCCCATCGCTTCGATCGCCGACGCCATCGTGTTCGCCGTGTACATCCCGCCACAGGCGCCCGCGCTCGGGCATGCATGCTCGATGATGTCGAGACGTTTCACGTCGTCGATCTTCTCTGCGACCAACTCGCCATACGACTGAAAGGCCGACACGATATCGAGCTTTTCGCCTTCGCTCCCGCGCCCGGCGCGAATCGTCCCGCCGTACACCATCAGGGCAGGCCGGTTCAGTCTTCCGATCGCGATCATGCAACCCGGCATGTTCTTGTCGCATCCAGGAAGCGAGATGTTCGCGTCGTACCACTGTGCGCTCATCACGGTCTCGATCGAGTCGGCGATCAGGTCTCGAGACTGCATCGAAAAGCTCATGCCGTCCGTGCCCATCGAGATCCCATCGGACACGCCAATGGTGTTGAACCGCATTCCAACGAGCCCAGCTTCGGCGACCCCTTGCTTCACGACAGCGGCCAAGTCGTCGAGGTGCATGTTGCAGCTGTTGCCCTCGTACCAAACCGATGAGATGCCGACTTGCGCCTTGTTCATGTCGTCGCGGGTGAGGCCGGTCGCATGGAGCATCGCTTGGGAGGCGCCCTGCGCCTTCGACTGCGTGATCCGTGCGCTGTACTTGTTGAGCTTCTTGGTCATTGGCGGGTCCGGATCCTAGCTCCGGTACCAATCGCGAGCCACGGGTCCCGGTTGCTTGACGTGGGCGTCCCACGGGCCTACGTCTCTTCAAGAAAATTTGAACGAACTGGGTGTCCAGGGTGCCGAGCGCAGCGACCAAACAAGAAGAATCAAATGATTCCAGGCCTTTGTGGCGGAATGCCGAACTGCACGCGGCAGACGCCATGGGGCGCCTCATGGAATTCTGGGGCTTCCGACGCCACATGGGGCGCATCTGGACGGTTCTCTACCTGTCTCCGGACCCGCTGACCACCACGTCGCTCGCGGAGACGCTCAAGCTCAGCAGTAGCGCGGTCAGCTTGTCGCTTGGTGAACTCGTTCGTTGGGGTGCGGTGCGCAAGACGTGGCGCCCCGGCGAACGCAAAGACTTCTACGCGGCGGAAACCAGTGTTTGGAAACTGCTTCGCCGCGTGTACGAACGCCGCGAGCTCAACCTGATCCGCGAAGCCGCCGAGGCCTTCTCGGACGCACAACGAGAGCTCGAGGCCGCGCGTCCTCAACTTACCCACCAGGAGCGCAAGCGGGTCGACCACATGCGCAAGCGACTGTCTCGGTTGAGCGCACTCACCAAGGCAGGCGAGAGGCTCGTCGGGCTCTTCGTCGCTGGCCGCACGCTCGACCCCAACGATCTGCAGGCGGCGGAGGGGCAGGACGAATGACTGTTTCCCACGGCCGGCGACCCTGCCAGGGAGGATTGGCATGTCGCTCATAGCCGCCGTTCGGACAGAGCGTTCCTCTGACGTGCTGACGAGCTTGCAGGCGGTCTGCGATTCGCAAGGGCTTGGGGATCTCTCTGCCCACCTCGCAGATCTAGCCGATCTCGTGAAGTGGGACATGAGCGCGCTCGAGACAGCGATTCAAAGCCTGCCAATTGGGAGTTCGCTCGTGCACAAGAGTGCGCATCATTTGCTCGAGACGGCGGGGAAGCGACTGCGCCCGATGTGTGTCGTGCTGGCGTCACGGGTTGGGAACGGGCTCGATGATCACACGCGCGACTTCGGGGTTGCCGTCGAGCTCGTGCACTGCGCGACTTTGCTACACGACGACGTCGTGGATCTCGGCGATCGAAGGCGGGGCGAACCCGCCGCGCGTACCCTCTATGGAAACGCAGCCTCGATTTTCGCCGGAGACTGGCTGCTCGTCGACGCCCTACGCCGCGTGCGCGCCGCCGAAATGCCCGACGTGTTGGTGCGATTGCTCGATATCATCGACGAAATGATCTTCGCCGAGTCGATCCAACTGGAAAACCGAGGCCGCCTCGACGCGAGCATGGAAACCTACATGCGCGTGGTCGAGGGCAAGACCGCGGCGCTCTTCAGATGGGCGATGTTCGCAGGCGCTCGTGCGGGCGGCCTCGCGGGGCCCTCCTGCGATGCACTCGAGAAGTACGGCATCAACCTCGGCGTCGCGTTTCAACTCATCGATGACTACCTCGACTACGCGGGCGAGAGCGCCACCCTTGGAAAGTCACCGTTCACCGACCTGCGGGAGGGCAAGATGACCCACCCCGTGATCGTTGCTCTCGAACGCGAACCGACCCTGCGGCCAGTCGTCGAGCAGATCGTGCTTGCGTCCAACGACGGCATTCCCGAGACTGCCCGGGCTGCCCTCCTCGAGGGTCTGCGAAACACGGGTGCGCTCGATGCCACTCGTGAACTTGCGATCACGAAAGCAGACGCTGCGTCTGCGGCCCTCACGACCTTGCCCCCAAGCCGTGCGCGAAACGCACTGATAACCGTCGCGAGCGCGACAGTACACAGGGAAGCGTAGCCGATCGAGATGAAGGAAGAGGGATGAATGTCTGACACACCCCCAAGCGTGACGAGCCGGATCCCGGGTTTCTATCGCGAACGGATCGAAGAGCGCCTCCGGACCATGATCGAGACGGGCATTCTCTCGGAGGAATCCGCGCAGCATCTGCGGAGCGGTGGGCGCCTCGAACTCGACGTCGCGGACAGCATGAGCGAGAACGTCATCGCGATACACGGGCTTCCGCTGTCGCTCGCGCTCAACTTTCGTGTGAACCACAGAGACGTACTCGTTCCCATGGCGGTAGAGGAGCCATCGGTCGTTGCTGCCGCATCCAACGCAGCCCGCCAGGTTCGAATGACGGGAGGATTCCTAGGGGAAGCCACAGCGCCGATCATGACGACGCAGGTTCAGTTCGACGACGTGCCGAACCCGGCGCAGGCCAAGGCGAAGGTTGAGGCCGAGCGCGAGCGGATTTTCGCGATCGCAGATGAGGCGATTCCAGGAATGGTCACTCGCGGGGG
>JBATTM010000398.1:0-2579 GCA_049670545.1 Polyangiales bacterium | reverse complement strand
AGCGCAGCCTCAGTAGCGATCGCTACTCGCCAGGGAGTCTTGAACGTGCAAACGAGGCATGTTCCGCCGGCCTCGAGCAACGGCTGGGTGCTATCGGTAGACGGGGAATCAAATGGACGATTCTGTGCGGGGATTTCAACACCCCTCAAGCGGAGCGAGCGGATGGTGAACTCATTATGTGGGGACAGCGGATAGCACCAGACGGACGTGCAAAGCTGAAGAGGAGGAGCCGAAATGGGCCCAGCTATCGCTGGGACGCTGCGGAGCGCGATGTGCTTCAGGGCTGCGGGAGCGCGGCTCTCGTGGACGTGTTCCGACAGATTCACGGGCAAGGCGGGCAAGCGCACAGTTGGGAATCGAGCCGCAAGGGCGTGAGCGTGCGACGTCGCTTCGACCATGTCTTCGCGACTCCCATCTCGATCAAGGCAAGGTCGTCGCCATCCCGATGGTCGGCCCGCTGCATCATCGCTACGCACGACACCCCGCCTGAGCGAGCGCCTCGGGCCCACCAAGAACCTCGGCCACGAGCTTGCGCTGCGCGCACTGCACGGCGCCCAGGAGATTCCGTGCTTGGCTTGCGCGTTTCGGGCCGTCACCCTCGTAAGTGAGGGCTCGCGCTCGGTCCGCTTGGTCGCCTCCGCGAATCATCGCGGCTCACATCTCGCAACGGACGAGGTTTTGATGAACGACACGGCATCGATATCCATGGCGTGGCATACTACTCCTCCGATGATCCCAATGACCATTAGGTCCGTTGCCGCAATGTTGCTCTTGCCTGGCATCCTCAGCGCCTGCGGCGATGAGGAGCACGCAGGCAGCGCAGGAATGGGTGGCGCCCCACCTGGCACGGGAGGTGCGAGCGGGGCAGGTGGCTCTGCAGACGACCTCTTCGGAGAGCTGCCGTGTGCGCTCGTGACCGCTGAACGCACCGACCAATCCAACACGGAATGCGAAAACGGGTGCACCGCGGTGGTCGGAGATACCGGTAGCGCAAGCGATGGAATCCAGTACTTCGTCGCGTGCGTAGCGGACGAGAGCCTAGAAAACCAAGCTGCAATTCCCGACGTCCTCGTCTGCATGACATCGCCCGTCGACAGAGTTGACTACGACGTCCCGACACCGCTCGAAGCGCAAGCGGTCGCCCAAGTCTGCTGGATCTCTTGCTTCGCATCGGGACCCGGTGATCCCGCATTCGCCGAATGGCTCGCCGTAGACGTCACCAGAGGCACGGGCGTACACATCGGTCCCGACGTCTGGGAGAGTCGATGTGCCGAAGCTTGGAATCTCTAGCCTTGCGGAGAGTCTCTATGCCTGGCCTAGGGCATGTGCGCGGACCCCTCGTGATAGTGAAGTGAGATGTCGATCGGAAGAACAGGTGCGCGACCACGCGGCGGGACTTGGTCGCAGCGGTTCGACCGAAGCAGGTCAGCAATGACGGCGATGCGCAGGGCGTCGCTGAAACGCCTCCTAGGGTTCGTTGCTGCCGTGGCGCTCCCGCCCCTTGCCCTGCTGCGTTCACAGATATTCGCAACACCCCCGTTCGCAACTGCGACACGCCCGCAATCACAGGTGAAATCGCTCTCTCCTGCCTCACGAACTCGAGCCAGCTCAGACCGGACGCCTGTGTCACACCCGGAGCCATGTCGCAGCCTTTCCCAAAGCCGTCGTAGCTACGACCCGTCGTGTTCACCGTTCGTCACTTGCTGTCACAGCGTCGCGGATCGACACGGCACCCTCAGGTCAACCGCGCTGGTTCGACGCGCTAGCGTTCGGTGACTGCGATACCGGTCCGCCATACCCTCCGAGCGCGGCCAGTAGAGGTCAAGCGAGAACCTACGGCAGGCCCACTTGACCGTCTGCAACCACTTCGAACGAGAGCACCTGCACGTCACTTTGGCATCTGAGTGCGGGCTCCTCGAAGTTATTGTACCAACGGAGCAGATAGGTCGGGTCCATCTCGGAAGCGATGTAGTCGTTCCCATCACTGAACCCTTCCCCTCCCAGAGAGATCGAGGTCACACGATACGCGGCAGGAGCGAGCTCGGCGCCCTCCAAGGAGAGGAACACGGTCTCGCCCCCGTTGGTTGCAGCTTGACGCGAGATACTCGGAACTCGCCCCTCGTCTGAGCCATCGTCCCGACGGATCCCTGCTGATACCAATCGCGTGTCGTCATTCACGGGGATGGCAAGAGAGATCGGATCGGACGGCTCGATCTGCGAGGCCGTGAGAGATGGCGGCGCGGTAAGCAGCGCAGCTCGACCGCTTCGCCGCTCGTCACCGGTGCAGGGCAAGATGGCGTCCTCCCCGCCGCCGCAGGCTCCACCCAATGACGCTCCCAAGAGGCACGCCGTAACCGCCAAGAGCGAGGTGCGAAACTGCATCGTAACCACAGAAGGGGCACACCATCGAAAGGCTGTCAATCCGAAGATGAGCAATCGGAGCAATCGGGACCGGAGCAATCGGGACGGGCTGAAGTTTCTTAGTTTCGTCTCGAGCGGGAAATGATAACTGAAGAACTTCAGCCCGTCCCCGAACTCGGTCCCCCCCTCCTGTGGTAGAATCGACCCACGATGAAGCT
>JBATTM010000397.1:0-8939 GCA_049670545.1 Polyangiales bacterium | reverse complement strand
TCGAGCACCCGGCTCCCGTGCGTGGAGCTCGTCTCGAGACCAAGCTCTTCGGCCTTGCTCATCACGTTGCTCTTGCCGGACAACTCGCTGACCACCACCCGCGATTCGTTGCCTACTAGTTCGGGCGACACGTGCTCATACGACTCTGGATGCCGGCGAATCGCGGACACGTGCACGCCGCCCTTGTGCGCGAATGCACTCCGTCCGACGTATGCCGCGTGATCGTCCGGGCTCAAGTTCGCGATCTCGGCCACGAAATGCGCCAAATCATAGAGCTGCGGGAGGCCCCCTTCAGGCAGGCATTGAAGTCCGAGCTTGAGCTCGATGTCTGGGATGATCGCGCAGAGGTTCGCGTTGCCGCAACGTTCGCCGTAGCCGTTGATGGTCCCCTGGACGTGTCTCGCTCCCGCGCGGACGGCTGCGACGGAATTGGCGACACCGCACTCACCGTCGTTATGTGCGTGAATCCCAAGCTTCACCGAAGGCACCTTCGATGCCACGGCCCGGACGATCTCCTCGACCTCCCACGGCATCGAACCACCATTCGTGTCGCACAGGACGAGCGTCTCCGCGCCCCCGCGGCTCGCCGCTTCCAACGTCTTCAAGGCGTACGCAGCGTCGGCCTTGTAGCCGTCGAAGAAGTGTTCGGCGTCGTAGATGACCCGGCGCTCACTCGACGCGAGAAATCGGACGCTCTCCTCGATCATTCGGAGGTTTTCTTCGAGGCTCGTTCGAAGAACTTCGGTGACGTGCATCGTCCACGCCTTGCCAAAAATGGTGCACACCGAGGTGCCGGCGTCGACCAGGGTGCGTAGCTGTGAATCGTCTTCGGCACGGAGCTCGGCCCTGCACGTCGAGCCGAAGGCAGACACCGTGACGTGCTTCCAAGAGACGCCCTTGGCGCGCTCGAAGAACTCGACATCCTTCGGATTCGACCCGGGCCAACCGCCTTCGATGAACGCGACCCCCACTGCGTCGAGGTGCTCCGCGATTCGGAGTTTGTCCTCGCAGGACAGACTCATCCCTTCCATCTGCGTGCCATCGCGCAGCGTGGTGTCGTAGACCTCGACGACGGGTCCGGACTCGCTATGGCCGTTGCTGTTCATACTCCGTGATCTGCGCGTCGAACGACTGTAGGTATCCGAGCTGGTCGATTCCCTCGAGCAAGCAGTGCTTCGAGAACGCGTCTATCGGGAAGGTGGCCTCGAGGCTCCCGAGCCCCGTGACCGACTGCGTGGGCAGGTCGATGGTGAGGGTCGTGCCCCGGTCGAGCTGGACTGCTTGCATGATCTCTTTGTGGACTTCTTCGCTGACTTCCACGGGCAGGAGCCCGTTCTTGAGCGAGTTGCTGCGAAAGATGTCCGCGAACCCAGTCGAGATGATCGCGCGGAAGCCCCATCCTACGAGGGCCCATGGTGCGTGCTCGCGCGACGAGCCGCTCCCAAAGTTGTGACCAGCGACGAGGATCTGCGCGCCCTGAGACTCCGGATGGTTGAGCACGAAGTCTTCTTTGTGCGATCCGTCTTCGTGGTACCGCCAATCGGAGAACAGGCTGTCGCCGAGCCCATGCTTATCGGTCACCTTGAGAAATCGCGCCGGAATGATCTGATCCGTGTCGACGTTCTCCGCCGTCATCGGAACCGCGTGGGAAGTCAGTGTAGTGAATTGCGCCATGACATTGTCTCTCAGGAAAGAAGGAGGCTTCGTGGGTCGGTGACCTTGCCGGTGACCGCAGCAGCCGCGGCGGTCAGTGGCGACGCCAAGAATGTGCGGCCGCCTTTGCCTTGGCGTCCTTCGAAATTTCGGTTCGAGGTACTGACGGCGTACTGGCCCGGCTCCAAGTTGTCGCCGTTCATCGCGATGCACATCGAGCACCCGGGTTCGCGCCACTCGGCACCCGCGTCCTTGAAGATCTGATCGAGGCCCTCGGCCTCGGCTTGCTTCTTGATGTCGTGGGAGCCGGGGACGACGAGTGTACGAACACCTTCGGCGACCTTTCGGCCGCTAAACACGCTTGCCGCCATTCGGAGGTCGCCGATCCGTGAGTTGGTACACGACCCGATGAACACGACGTCGATCTTCTTGCCGAGGAGGGACTCGCCTGGCGCGAGGTCCATGTAGAGCATCGCCTTCTCGAATGCGACTTGGTTCGAGAACTCGTCGAACGACGCCATCTCAGGCATGTGCCCGTTGATTCCCATCCCCATCCCTGGGTTGGTCCCGTAGGTGATCATGGGCTCGAGCTTGCTTGCGTCGAGCACCACGCGCTTGTCGTACTTCGCATGCTCATCGCTCGCGAGTGCCCGCCAACGCTCGACTGCGGCGTCCCAATCCGCGCCCTGGGGCACTCGGTCACGGCCCTTTAGATACTCGAAGGTCGTGTCATCCGGTGCGATCATACCCGCGCGGGCACCTGCCTCGATGCTCATGTTGCAGACCGTCATTCGGCCTTCCATGTCGAGCGAACGAATCGCTGAGCCCGTGAACTCGATCACGTATCCCGTTCCGCCGCCAGTGCCGATCTCGGAACAAAGCGCCAGGATGATGTCCTTGGCGGTCACCCCGGGCATCAGCGCGCCGTCGACTCGAACTTCGAGCGTCTTCGGCTTGCGTTGCAACAGACACTGCGTTCCGAGGACGTGCTCGACCTCACTCGTCCCGATGCCGAACGCGAGAGCGCCGAACGCACCGTGGGTCGAGGTGTGGCTATCGCCGCAGACGATCGTCTTGCCCGGCTGGGTGAACCCCCGCTCGGGGCCGATGACATGGACGATGCCGTTGTACCGATTTCCGATCTCGAAGAGCTCGATGCCGAACTCGGCGCAGTTCTCCTCGAGGATGCGAAGCTGTGCCTTGGCCTGGTCGTCGATCACGGCGAGGGACTTCGGAAGGGTAGGGGTCGAGTGATCCATCGTCGCGACCGTTTTTTCTGGGCGACGCACCGGAATCCCACGCTCACGAAGACCTGTGAAGGCCTGCGGCGAAGTCACCTCGTGAATTAGGTGCAAGTCGATGTAGAGCACCGCCGGACGGTCAGGTTCTTGAACGACGACGTGCTGGTCCCAGACTTTTTCGAATAGAGTTCTTGGTTTCATGATTTGCTGTTACGCGGCGCTTCCGGCCGCTTGGGTGTCTGTATTCTGCCCTTCGCGGAGAGCGAGGATTCGATTGATCGCGGCCAAGTAGGCCTTTGCGCTCGCGACGATCACGTCAGTGTTGGCCCCGTGGCCGTGAAAGACGCGCGCGCGCGAGTGCTCGTACTGCGGGTTGACCTTGTCGGTCGCGTCGGCTTCTTCATGGGGAGCCACGCGCACGCTCACTTCCCCGAGGGCATCGATCCCTTGAGTCACCGATTGGACCGTGTACTCGAGCAACGTGCAGGGCACGTGCACCAGATCTTGGATCGCCTTGTACACGGCATCGACAGGCCCCGTCCCGACTTCGGCCGCCGTGTGGGTCTGACCGTCGGGCCCGACCAGCTTGACGGTCGCCGTCGGCATACCGGTTCCGCATCCCACCTGAAGGGCTTCGAGCCTCCAGTACTCGGTCGGCTGATAGAGCTCATCACTCACCAACGCGACCAGGTCGGCGTCGGTGATCGACTTCTTCTTGTCGGCAAGCTGCTTGAAGCGCGCGAAGGCCTTGTCGAGCCCGTCCCCGGAAACGGGATACCCGAGCTCCCCAAGGCGGTTGGCGAAGGCGTGACGGCCCGAGTGCTTACCGAGCACGAGCTGGGTCTTCCCGGCGCCCACGGTTTCCGGCCGCATGATCTCGTAGGTCTCTTCGTGCTTGAGCATGCCGTCTTGGTGAATGCCCGCCTCATGCGCGAATGCGTTGGCACCGACGATCGCCTTGTTCGGCTGGACGACCATCCCGGTTACCTTGCTGACCAACCGACTCGCACGGGTGAGTTGGGTCGCGTCGACCTGGGTGGTGATTCCATAGAGATCACGACGAACGTAGAGCGCCATGACGATCTCTTCGAGCGAGGCGTTCCCGGCGCGCTCGCCGATCCCGTTGACCGCGACCTCCACTTGTCGAGCACCGTTCTGGACCGCCGACAAACTGTTGGCGACCGCCAACCCGAGGTCGTCGTGGCAGTGCACGCTGATCACGGCTTTCTCGATCCCCGGGACGTGCTCCCGCAACATCGCGATTCGGTCGCCGAACTCGCCTGGAATCGTGTATCCGACCGTGTCTGGGATGTTCAACGTGGTCGCACCCGCTTCGATCGCGGCCTGCAGGGCGTCGTAGAGGAACTCCATCTCCGTACGCCCCGCGTCCTCGGGGCTGAACTCCACGTCTTCGCAGAACCCCCGCGCGTACGTCACCATTTCGGTGATTCGTGCGAGCACTTGCTCCTTGCTCATCCGCAACTTGTGGTCGCGGTGAATCGGGGAGGTGGCGATGAATGTATGGATGCGCGGACGCGTTGCGGGGGCCACCGCCTCGGCTGCCTTGTCGATGTCGGACTTGTCCGCGCGCGCGAGACTGCATATGGTCGGGGGCTCGGAGACCGGGCGCCCTTCGACGCCCGTCACCCCCACAGCCTCCGCGATCGACCTGACCGCTTTCAAGTCGTCTGGCGAGGCCGCCGCGAAGCCGGCTTCGATGATGTCGACGCCCAATCGCGATAGGGTCTTCGCCACCTCTAGCTTCTCACCGGACGTCATCGTGGCGCCGGGCGATTGCTCTCCATCGCGGAGGGTGGTGTCGAAGATCCGTACGTGATCGGGTTGCATGACTTGCTCCTATTGGCCTTGTTTGATTTCTACTGGGTCGACGAAGGGCATCATCGACCTGAGCTTCGCGCCCACGTTCTCGAGTGGCTGCTCCTGTTCGGAGCGTCGAATCGAATCGAACTCGGGGCGCCCCTTTTGGTTCTCCTCGATCCAGCGCTTGGCAAAGGTGCCGTCCTGGATCTCTTTGAGGATGTGCTTCATCGCCTTCTTGCTTTCGTCGCCGATCACGCGCGGGCCACTGACGTAGTCTCCCCATTCCGCCGTATTCGATACGGAGTAGCGCATGTAGTTGAGGCCACCGCGATACATGAGATCGACGATCAGCTTCAGCTCGTGCAGACACTCGAAGTACGCGAGCTCTGGCTGGTATCCGGCCTCGACCAGTGTCTCGAAGCCAGCTTTCACCAGCTCGGAAGCACCACCACAAAGTACCGCTTGCTCGCCGAACAAGTCTGTCTCGGTCTCTTCGGTGAAGGTCGTCGTGAGCACGCCGGCGCGAGCACACCCGATCCCTGCTGCGTACGCCATCGCCACGGCGTCGGCCTGGCCAGTGGCGTCCTGGTGGACGGCGAGAAGGGCAGGGACGCCGCCCCCTTCTTGATAGGTTTCGCGAACCCTATGACCGGGGCTTTTTGGAGCGACCATGGCGACGTCAACGTCCTTTGGTGGCTCGATCGTGCCGTATCGGATGTTGAATCCGTGCGCGAACATCAGCATGTTGCCCGCCTCGAGGTTGGGCGCGATGTGCTCGGCGTAGATCGCCGGCTGCGAGGTGTCCGGCGCGAGGATCATGATCACGTCGGCTTCCTTCGCGGCGTCGGCGACCGACCGAACCGCCAACCCTGCCGCCTCGGCCTTGGCCTTGCTGGCGCTTCCTTCCTGTAGACCGACGCGGACGTCAACGCCGCTCTCTTTCAAGTTCAAGGAGTGCGCGTGGCCCTGCGAGCCATACCCGATGACTGCAACCTTCTTGCCTCGAATCAACGAGAGGTCTGCGTCGTTTTCATACCGAATCTGCGTCATGTGCTTCTCAACTTCTCCAAAAGGGGGGTTAGGCCGCGCTCACGCGGGAGACAGGCACCGTGGGGTGGGCCAGGTCGTGCTCTTCGACGCCGCGAGTCATCGCGACAGTTCCCGTCTGCACCATCTCGAGGATGCCAAAGGGACGGAGGACCGAGACGAGGCCATCGACCTTGTCCTGCGGCCCCGTGATCTCGATCGTGACGCGTTCGGGGGACATGTCGATAGCGCGTGCCCGGAACACCTCACAGATCTTCAAGACTTCGTCCCGTTGATCGCGGACGCAGTTGACCTTGATCAGCGCGAGAACGCGGCTGATCGATTGCTTATCGGTGATGTCATCGACCCACAAGACATTGACCATCTTGTACAGGTTGGCTTCGATTCGTCGCGCCTTGTCGTCGTCCGCGTCGCATACGATCGTCATGCGAGAAACACCGGGTTCATGGGTGATTCCGACGTTCAGCGAGTCGATGTTGAAGTTACGACGGCGGAACAGGGAGGCGACTCGATTGAGCACACCCGGTTTGTCTTCCACGAAGACAGCGAAAGTTCGTTTGACGTCCTCGGACATTACTCGTCCTCCCCGGTTTCGAAGATGGGATTGTGCTCGGCCTGGGCGGGTGCGTCAGGTCGCTGGATCATGTCGTGCAGGTCGGCTCCGGTGGGCACCATTGGGTACACCGAGTCTTCTTGTTCGACGCGGAAGTCGATCACGACGGTCCCCTCGGTCGCTTCGGCGCGCGTCACGGCAGCTTCCACATCACTGCGCGACTCGACACGGATCCCAGTCAAGTCGTGCGCCTCCGCGATCTTGACGAAGTCGGGGCTCTTGAGGGGCGTCGCCACGTAGCGGCCGCCGTAGAAGAACTCCTGCCACTGTCGCACCATTCCGAGGAACCCGTTGTTGATGATCGCGACGTTGACCTTCACGCCCTCTTGTGCGCAGGTCGACAGCTCCGCTTGCGTCATCTGGAAACCGCCGTCGCCGCATATGATCCACACGGAGTCTTCCGGCTTGGCGAACTTGGCGCCGATGCCTGCGGGCAACGCGAAGCCCATCGTTCCAAGGCCGCCCGACGTGAGAAGTTTCATCGGGTAGTCGTGCTTGTAGTACTGCGCTTCCCACATCTGGTGCTGCCCCACATCGGTCACGACCAACGCCTTGCCTTGGGTGTGCCGGTAGATGTCGTGGATGACGTGGGCGGCGAAGAGCTTGCCGAGATCGGGCAGGTTCTTGATGTCGCGGACCGAAGAATCGCCTTTGATCTCATCGATGTAGGCTAGCCACTCGGCACGGTCGATCTTCTCAACCTGGGGCATCATTGCTTGCAACACCTCGCGCGCATCGCCGACGATCGGCACATCGACGCGCACGTTCTTGTTGATCTCGGCCGGGTCGAGCTCGATGTGGATCTTCTTGGCGTTCTGCGCGTAGGTTTTCAGGTTGCCCGTCACGCGGTCGTCGAACCGCATCCCGACTGCGATGATTAGGTCCGACTCCTGGATTGCCTTGTTGACCCAGGTCTCCCCGTGCATCCCCATCATGCCGAGGTTGCGCGGATGGCTGGCTGGAAAGCCCCCGAGCCCGAGCAATGTGCAGGCCACAGGAATGTTCGTCTTGTCGACGAAGTCGAGCAAGGCGCCGGTGGCCTGCGACTTCATCACGCCGTGCCCCGAGAACAGGATGGGGCGTTTGGCTTTCTTGATCAGATCGAGCGCACCCTCGAGTTGCGTCGCCAGTGGCGCGTAGTCGGGCCTATACCCCGGCAAGATGATCTCGTCGTCGCTCCATTCAAAGACGCAATTCTGCTGTTGCGCGTCTTTGGTGATGTCGACGACCACCGGCCCAGGGCGACCGGACCGCGCGATGTAGAACGCCTCCCGAATCGTTGGCGCAATCTGTTCAGCCTTGGTGACCAGGTAGTTGTGTTTGGTCACGGGGATCGTGCAGCCCGTGATGTCGGTCTCCTGAAACGCGTCGCTGCCGATCAGGTGCGACGGCACCTGGCCCGTGATCGCCACCATCGGAATGGAGTCGAGCATCGCGGTCGCCAGCCCGGTCACGAGGTTCGTCGCGCCCGGCCCCGACGTCGCAATGCACACACCAACCTGCCCAGACGCGCGGGCGTACCCATCGGCCATGTGCGAGGCCCCTTGCTCGTGCCGCGTGAGCACGTGGTGGATGGGGTACTGAATCATCGCGTCATAGGCGGGCATGATCGCGCCACCCGGATACCCGAAGCAGACCTCGACCCCTTCCCGTACGAGCGATTCCCAGATGATACTGGCGCCTGAAAGCGATTCGCCGATGCGGTTTTCGAGCTTGGGATTGGCGGGTGTCACGACGGTCTCCTCGTGGGTAGGTCCGCTCCAACTAGACGATTGTGGGCGGCATTCAAGCGGCGAACAGAACACAAAAAAGGCGCCGGGCCGAGAGACGACCGGGCACCTTGGACGCACGCCGACGGCGACGGATCCGACATCCGTGAGCTATGTGTAGTTTTCCGTTTGAAGTGTTTGTTCATGGGTTTGTTGCGGGCTAGAGGGCGAGACTGAGTAGAAACAAAAAAGCCCCCGCATCGAGATGCGAGGGCCAGAAGACTTGGTTGAAGTGTGGGTGGTCTGGTCCCCGCCTATGCCTGCGTAACTAGCAGGAGGCTGATAATGAGGCCGAGTACAACGACAACACCCGCGACGAGGCTGGACTGCCGCGCGTCGAGAACCGGGGTCTGTGCTGTGGCCTGGGAAACCATGAGACCGCCATTGTGCGGCGGAACCGCGGTGGGGTCAAGGGGCTAGCGCTCTTCGAAGTCGATGGCGACCGTTCTTTCGGTCACCTTGCTCGATATGGGCTCCACGCTCGCATGGATCACACTTCCGTACGTCTCCCACCAGGCCTCGGCTTGCGCCCGCGTCCAGCGGGCTGCCTGGAGCCGATCGAGCGCGTCCGCGAGCTCCTGCCCCGAGGCGGGTCGATCAGATTGCGACTTCGCGAGGCACGCGAACACCAGTTCGGAAAGGCCGGGAGGAATCTCGAGGGAGGAAACCTCGGAGAGCGGCTTGGGCTCCGCGTTCAAGTGCTGCATGCAGACCTCGATGATCGTGTTGCCTTCAAAGACGTGGCGACCCGAAAGCAGGTAGTAGCCGACGGCGCCAAGAGCGTAGATGTCGCTC
>JBATTM010000396.1:0-2422 GCA_049670545.1 Polyangiales bacterium | reverse complement strand
CGGCATACGAGGTGATCCCCACGCGGATGAGCTCGCCCTCGATGCGCGCCCATTCGTGCTCTCGCGTGTACCCCAAATCCCTCGGAAACGTACCCATCATCACCTCTTGTAAAACGGGGTCCTCACTACCACGGCGTCGACCACCTTGCCACGGATCTCGATTCCCAAGGCGGTCCCCATCTTGCTGAGGCCCGTGGGCACATAGCCGAGTCCGATGTTCCGTCCAACGGTCGGCCCGGGCGACCCGCTCGTAACCGCGCCCACCGGGGAACCGTCGACGACGATGGGGTAGCCGTGACGGGCGATTCCACGCCCAGTCATCTCGAAACCCACGAGGCGACGTTCCAGTCCCGCGGCTTTGAGGGTGACCAACGCCTCTCGCCCGATGAAATCGGCGGCGTCGAGCTTGACGACCCACCCGAGACCCGCTTCAAAGGGATGGGTTCCTTCGTCGATATCGTTGCCGTAGAGGGCCAGCCGGGCTTCGAGCCGAAGCGTGTCGCGGGCGCCAAGGCCAACCGGCGCGATGCCGTGGCTCTGGCCAGCCTCGAGGATGGCCCGCCAGAGCGTGGTGGCGTCTTCGTTCGCGCAGAACAGCTCGAACCCGTCTTCCCCCGTGTAGCCGGTCCGCGCAATGATTGCGGCAACGCCGTGGAGATCGGTCTCGACGACATGAAACGCCGGCATCGACTTCACCTCATCAGGCGCGCCGAGGGCATCCATGATCGCGAGGGCGTTTGGCCCCTGCAGCGCAATGAGGGCGAAGCGGTCCGACGCGTCATCGAAGGAGATGTCGCCCGGAAGATTCTCGCGGAAGTGGCCGGAGATCTTCTCCCTGTTCGAGGCATTGCAGACGACCAATATCTTGTTGCCGGAGATTCGGTACACGATGAGATCATCGAGGATCCCACCGTCTCGTTTGCAGCACGCGGTGTACAACGCCCTGCCGACGTCGAGCTTCGAGACGTCGTTGGTGACCATTCGATCGACCGCGGCGACGGCGCTGGGCCCTTCCACGAAGAGCTCGCCCATGTGTGACACGTCGAAAAGGCCGGCACGCTCGCGCACGGCCCGGTGTTCGTCTTTGATCCCTGTGTACTGGACGGGCATCCGCCACCCGGCGAAGGGGACCAGACGCGCACCGAGGCGCTGGTGCTCTTGCGTGAGGGGCGTCTCGCGTAGATTCTCGGTCACGTTGGCGGGAGCTTAGGACCGTCATCTCCGTAATCAAGGGCGGATGGCGACGATCACGAGACGCAACCGACCACGAGGCGGGACGATATCGGACCATGCCCACGATCGAGGTGCTTCGTCTGGTGCGCGGCTCCGAGCACGTGCACAGCTTTCCTTTGGGTGACGCCGCGCTCGAGGTTGGGTCAGACCCATCGTGCGACGTCACGCTCCAAGCCCCCGCGGTTCCCTCTCGCGCGTGGCTGGTCGTGCCGGCGGGGGGCACGGTGCATGTGTACGACCTTCAACGCTCTGCCGCCCTCCGACATCGCTCGGTTCTTCCGATCGGCGAGGCGACGCCGATCGGTGCGGACTATCACCTGATTCGCACACGCGTCCCTCGTCCGTCGCGCGCGAGCGGAGCGACCGACGTGCTTCGAGCGCCGCCCCGCGAGGTCCGGCCGATCGCCCTCGTACAGGGTCGAGGGACGGACTCGAAGACGATATCGTTGATCGATGGGCCCTTCTCCATGGGCTCCTCGAAGGCGTGCTCGGTCTTCGTTCCCGATCGTGCGGTGAGTGCGCTGCACTGCCGCTTCGAGCCATTCGGCTACGGGGTCGCGCTTCGGGATCTGGGAAGCACCAACGGGACTTGGGTTGATGGGGCGCGGGTACAAAGGAGCGTCGTCCGTCCCGGGAGCACCATTCGCGTCGGGCGAACGGAGTTCCAGGTGGCGGGCGGGCCGATCCCTGGGGCCGGTACGTGTGGCCCCGTCGCGGTCTCGGGTGGGATGCTTCGCGTATTGGCGGATGTCGACCGGTTCTCGCAGGTCCGCTGGCCGGCGTTGATCCGCGGAGAGACCGGTGTCGGCAAGGAACTCGTGGCGAAGGCGCTTCACGATCGCGGCGTGCGGCGTGCCGGCCCCTTCGTCGCCCTCAACGGAGGAGGGCTTCCCCCGCAGTTGATCGAGAGTGAGCTCTTTGGGCACGAGCGTGGGGCGTTTACCGGGGCGTCACAGGCGCATCGCGGGGCGTTCGAGCAAGCGACCGGGGGCACGCTTTTTCTCGACGAGGTCGCCGAGCTGCCGGCACCCGTGCAAACCCGTCTGCTGCGGGTTCTCGAGAGCTGGCAGGTACGGCGCGTCGGGAGCGAGGTCGCTCGGAAGGTCGACGTGCGCCTCGTATGCGCAACGCACCGTGACCTTCGCGCAATGGTCCAGCGCGGCGAGTTCCGCGCCGACCTCTACTATCG
>JBATTM010000395.1:0-9380 GCA_049670545.1 Polyangiales bacterium | reverse complement strand
TCCTTCTGTGCGAACCCCTGCGGGTCGAGGTTCCGGATCAGTGCGAGCTGGGCCTCCGAGGGTACGGGGGTCGATTGGACGCGATCGGGTACGACGAGGTCGAAACCCGTGTGGTCCTGAACTTCCGAGACCTCGACACCGGGATGCACACTGACCAGGCGCATTCGATGGTCGGGCGTGCCGAAGTCGAGCACGCCGAGGTTGGTGACGATTCTCCGAATCTCGTGAAAACGGCTCGAACCCGCGCCCAACGACCCAGCTCGGTCGTACCCAACCCCGCTCACCATGTCGACCTTGGGCACGAGCGCTCGAGGGTTGTGATTGGGCACCCAGTAACTGGTCACATGGTTGATCGTATTGCCCGGGGCGCCGCGTACGCCGAGCAGCTGCGCTTTCGGACGCGCCCAGGAACCGATGCATGCAATGTTCTGATTGCCGAACTGATCGATCTGCGACGCTCCCATCATCACGTGCCGTTTGCCCCACCACAGCGTGTCGAAGACGGCACCAAAGGGAAGCCACCCTTCGACATCTTTTTCGGTCGGCAGTTCTCCTAGTGGAACTGCCCGCCGCAGCAGCAGGTTGAAGCCGTCCGTCATCAATAGGTCTGGCTCGAAACTCGCCTTGGCGAGCCGAGCGCCGAGGCTCGGAGTCGTGCCCATCGCGCTGATGAGGATCTCGCCGTCATCCCGGAAGCACTCCGCGACCGCCAGAGCGCACACGTCGGACCGCGTCGCAACGGGAGCACTCACGACGCCACCGCCCTCTGATACTCCTCTTCGCTCACGTCCAGATACTTCGTCCGAAACGCGTCCCATGCCGCGTCGTCCTTGGCCGTCTTGGCGTACTCGCGCTGGAACTTCTCGTCCCGCCCATAGTCGGGCTGGCATTCCGTGAAGTGCGCTCCGCCCGGGGCTTCCACAACGCCTTGAACCATCATTCGGTTGATGAGTAGGCTCTGAAGTGGCGCTCCTTCGGTGAGTTTCTCGGTCGAAACGACCCGCTCACAGCTCATGTAAGCCCGGTCGGCGGACATACAGAAGAGGTTATCGAAGTAGGGGTCGCGGCCAAGCGCCTGTCCGTTCCCCGTCGCGTCGGCGCGATTCATATGCACGAACGCCACGTCGAGCTTCAACGCCGGCACTGCGACGAGCTCTTCGGCATCTTCGTACGGAGAGATCACCGTCTTGAGGTGCGGATTGATTGCAAGCACGTCCGAACCCAGCCCCGCCCGTGTCGGAAGAAATGGAAGGCGTTGTGCGGCCGCCCGGAGCCCGAGCAAGAACATCCCTTCGTCGAGTTCGACAGCCTCGATCGTGCCTGCCTGGCGCGCCTTTCGAAAGTGGGGCTCGAGCGGGATCGAATCGAGCGACACGAATCCGTAGATCGCCTTATTGGCTTGCCCGGTCGCGCACAGCACGCCGACGTCGGGCCCGCCGTACGAGACGACCGTCAGGTCGCGCACCCCCTTGCGGACCAACGCGCGCACCAGCGCCATCGGCTTGCGCCTCGAACCCCATCCCCCAATGCCGATCGTCATTCCGTCGGTCACTCCGGCGACGGCTTCATCCGCCGTCATTCGTTTGTCAGCCACGCACCAACCTCACGTTTCGTCGGCTTTGGGATCGCGCTTCTCGACGAATGCGTCCCTCGCCTCATCCGCGACACCCGCGAGATTGAGCTCGAAGGTGAAGCCCTGCTCGAAGCGGTACGATCGGTTGACGTCGACAGGATCGATGTTGTTGAGACACTCTTTGGCGACACGCACGACTCGTGGAATCTTCTTCGCAAAGGTTCTCGCGACCTCGCGGGCCTTCTCGGCCACGGCCTCGGGTTCAACGACGGCGTAGACCGAGCCCCATGCGTGAAGCTCTTCTGCGGTCGCCGGCTCGCAGGTAAGCACCATCGCGCGCATCTTGAGCGCCGGCACGAGCCGTGCGAGATGGGTTGCCGCGCCCAGTGCGCCCCGGTCGACCTCGGGGAGTGCGAACTTGGTCCCGGTAGCCGCGATCAGAATGTCTGAGTTGCCCGCCAGCCCGATACCGCCCCCGACGCAATACCCGTGCACCGCAGTGATCACGGGCACTTTGCACGCGTACACCGCGCGAAACGCTTCCCAACATCCGCGATTCGCCCCAAGGAGGGCGTCGAACCCTTCGCTCTCCTGCATCTCTTTGATGTCGACGCCGGCGTTGAAGCCGCGGCCCTCGGCGCGCAGGATGACCACACGGGTTTCCGGATTGTCGCCGAGTTCGTCGATCAGCGCCGCGAGCGCGAACCAACCTCGGACGGGAATCGCATTGACAGGCGGGTAGTCGACGACCACTTCGGCGATTCCATCAATGATTTCATGCGAGATACCCAACTTCGTGCCCTTGTCCGGTAGGCAGAAGTGAAACGCGTTTCAGTCGTGCGGTCAAGCCGACAGGCGGACGTCAGGAGGCCAGGTGAGCGAGCGCGGCCTCGATCTCGGCTGTGATCGGAGCCCCAATGCGCTCGAGCTCCGCGCGAACGGAACTCGCCGCGTCGGTGGCGTCGGATGCCGTGATCGTTCGAATCGGCGGACTGCGAAAACGGTACACGACGCGGAGCACGGCGCGAAAGATCGCCTCGGGGACGACGACGACCGTGCTGAAGTCGTCACGCGCGAGAGCATCGGCGCGGGCTTCCAGCCAGTCGGCGAACATGCGTCGTTGCCGGGCACCGATGATTCCACTGCCGCGTTGCAGCTCGATCAGGGCGACGTACGGAAGGCCGCGCTCGAGGTGAAGATCCGAGTAGTCCAGCATCAGCTGCACTTCTTCGTCCGACACCTGGCGCGGCAGTTTGAACGAATAGACAACGAGGGGTGACCTCGATCCATCCATCCGAATACGTTCCGATTCATAGATCGGACGTGTATCCCAATCCCATTTCATAAGCTGAGCCGATCACGGGGTGCGGGCGAGACACACGCCAGACCCCCAAGCGGCCGGCAGTATGCGTGCGTTACAGAGATCGTCAATCCGTAAACGGCGATGTAAGGATCCCGCAGCCATTGCCCTACCCACTGGATGGGGATATTCAGGTTCGGCTGAGCCTTCGAACGATGAACGACCTAGACCGCCCATCGCCACTCCCGCGCACGATTCCAGAACTCGTGGCACAGCAGGCCAGCCGAGTTGGCGAATCGATCGCCATGGTCGATGGAAGCACGGTTCTCACCTTCGCCGACGTTGCGACGCGAGTTGACGAGGCCGCTCGCGCCCTGCTCGCCATGGGAATCGAGCGTGGCGATCGCGTGGCGATCTGGGCGCCGAACATGTGGGAATGGATGGTGGTTGCGCTCGCCGTCAACACCGCGGGCGCCGTGGTCGTACCGATCAACACGCGCTACAAGGGGATCGAGGCAGCCTATCTGCTGGACAAGAGCGCGGCGAAGTTGCTCTTCACGGTAACGGGGTTTCTCGATACTGACTACGTCGCCCTACTCCGCGCCGCCGAAGCGGACCTGCCGGCGCTCACGGGCGTCGTCGTGCTCCGAGGAGACGCGCCCGAGGGAACCATCGACTTCGAATCTTTCGTCGCGCGCGCCGCAGAGGTGAACCCCGACGCAGCATCGGTTCGCGCGGCGAAGATTGAGCCCGACGATACCGCCGATATCCTCTTCACGTCAGGCACGACGGGAAAGCCAAAGGGGGCGATGTCGAGCCACGCGCAGAACCTCCGCGTGTTCGATACCTGGAGCTCGATCATCGGGCTGCGTGAAGGAGACCGATACCTGATCGTGCTGCCGTTCTTTCACAGCTTCGGTTACAAGGCCGGGTGGTTCTCCGCACTCATGCGTGGCTGCACCAGTTTTCCGGAACCCGTTTTCGACGTCGACATCGTACTCGACCGTGTGCAGCGAGACCGAATCACGATGCTGCCAGGGCCGCCGGCGCTCTATCAGTCGTTGTTGCTGCATCCAAAGCGCCCAGAATTCGATTTATCGAGCCTTCGTCTCGCGGTGACCGGTGCGGCTTCGATCCCGGTCGAGCTGATCCATCGAATGCGCGACGAGCTCGAGTTCGAGAACATCATCACCGCGTACGGGCTCACCGAGAGCTGCGGCCTCGTCACGATGTGTAGACTCGAGGACGACCCAGAAACCATTGCCACGACGAGTGGTCGGGCCGTCCCTGGGGTCGAGGTGCGCATCGTGGATGACCTAGGAAACGCAAAGGAACCGAACGAACCCGGCGAGATCGTGGTACGAGGATACAACGTGATGCAGGGGTACTTCGACGCAGAAGACGAGACGCGTGAGGCCATCGACGAACACGGGTGGCTGCACACGGGGGATATCGGAACGCTCGACGAGCGCGGATACATCAAGATCACCGACCGCCTGAAAGACATGTTCATCGTGGGCGGCTTCAACGCGTACCCCGCCGAGATCGAGAACGCGCTTCTCAACATGCCCGGCATCGGGGAGGCGGCCGTCATCGGGATCCCCGACGATCGACTCGGTGAGGTCGGCATGGCCTTCGTCGTTCCTGCGCCAGGCGCTTCCGTGACACCGGAGGCCGTCATGACGTGGAGTCGAGACAACATGGCCAACTTCAAAGTGCCAAGGCGCGTGGAAGTCCTCGAATCACTTCCACGCAATGCAACTGGGAAAGTCGTGAAGTTCGAGCTTCGGGAGAGAGTGCGTGGCTGATTTCGAAGAAGGCGTGGCCTTGGTCATCGGTGGGAGCGGCGGAATCGGGAGTGCGATCGCGAGCCGGCTCGCAGAGCACGGTGCGACGCTCGCGATTACATACCGAAACAACGAGTCGAAAGCGAACGCAGTCTCCGAGACGATTCGCGCCTCCGGGGGAGCATGCTCCGTACACGCAGTTGAGCTGGGCGACCTGGATTCAGTGCGTGCATGCCTAGAGGCACTTCTGGAGGAGCACGGCGCCATTCACACCATCGTGCACGCGGCGGGTACGCATATCGATCAGCCGTACGTGAGTAAGGTCACACCAGAGCAATGGCGCAACACCATGGACTGGGACGTGAACGGTTTCTTTCACGTTGTGCACGCAGCGCTTCCCCATCTTCGCGCGAGCCGCGGTTCACTCGTCTTCATCAGCTCGGCAGGCTTGAAGCGATATCCCCCGGGCGACGTGCTGTCGATCGCTCCGAAGGGTGCGAACGAGGCGCTGGTGCACGCCATCGCGCGCGAGGAAGGGCGTTTCGGAGTTCGGGCGAATAATGTCGCCGTCGGCGTGGTTGATGGGGGCATGTTTCCGAAGCTCATCGAACGAGGGGAGCTATCCCAGGAATGGGTCGACGCAGCGATTCGAAACACCCCGCTTCGGCGGTTCGGGACGCCTGAGGAGATCGCGGATGCCGCCGTGTTCCTGTGCTCGTCGCGGGCTCGTTACATCACCGGGCAGACACTTTTCGTCGACGGTGGCTATACGTTGTAAGCGCCGCGTCCTGGGATACACTCGAGAGGAGAACCGATGGGGAGTGTCATCTTCGACGAATCGAGCCGGCCAGTCTGCCGGATGACGTACCAGGGGGAGTGCGACGACGAGCAATGGAGAGCGCACATCGACACGATGTCGTCGTGGGCGCGATCCGGGGAGCCGTACGGCGTCGTGATCGACGCCCAGCAGGTGGGGCGGGTATCCCCCATCCAGCGCAAGGCAATCGTCGACTGGATCAACCGAGACCGTCAGCATCTCAAGTCGAACTGCGCGGGGGGCGCGCTCATTTTCGCGAGCCCGATGCAACAAGGCCTGTGGACCGCGATCGTATGGGTCACCCCGATTCCAATTCCCGTCAAGGTTTTTCGAGACGTCCAGAGCGCAGAGGGTTGGCTTCGAGCACAACTGCGAGACAAGGCCGCTCCGTGATGTCCGAGGCACCGCGATGACGAGCGCGGCGCCGACAGGCGGCCGAATGATCGCGATCGAAGAGAGTCTCCTCGGCCCAGGCGCCCCATTCGAGCTCGAAGAGGCAGAGGTTCTGGGGGAGCGTGTTCGGGTTTTCGTGAATCGACCGCGATCGCTTCGCGATGTGCTGCTGCGGGCGCGTGAGTTCGGAGACGCCGAATACATGGTGTGTCGCGACGGGGAGAACGAGCGGAGGTACACGTTTCGGGACCACGAGGGACAGGTCGCGCGCGCGGCCGCTGCCCTCGGGCAACGCTATGGTGTGGGGCCGGGAGACCGCGTCGCCATCCTGGCTGCGAACTGCCCGGAATGGGTGATCGCGTTTTGGGCGACGGTAAGCCTCGGTGCGATCTGCGTCGGTCTCAATGGGTGGTGGACCGAAGATGAGATCCGATACGGAGTGAACCACTGCAAGCCCAAACTCGTCATCGTGGACCGGAAGCGCGCGGCACGCATCACACTCGATCTGGGGGCACCGCTGCTTCTCATCGAGGACGAGTTCGAGCGTACCCTCGGTGATTTCACCAACGCGACGCTGCCCACGCAGCCTATCGACGAGGCGGACCCTGCGGTCATCCTCTACACGAGCGGCACGACCGGTCGGGCCAAGGGCGTCGTGCATACGCACGGAAACATGACCAACATGCTCATGGTCGCGTTCTTTCACGGGGCGCGACTCATGGCGGGCAATCCCCGGGCCGCGGAACTCCCGCAACTCCCCAACTCGATCCTGGTCACGAGCCCGTTGTTTCACGTCTCGGGTCTTCATTGCGCGGCGATGACGGGTCTCGCAGGGGGCGCGAAAACAGTGTGGCCGATGGGTCGTTTCGATCCCAAGAGCGTCCTCGAAATGATCGAGCGAGAGAGGGTCACTGGGTGGGGGTACACGGCGACGATGCTCAGTCGTCTACTCAACCACCCCGACATCCGGGCACATGACTTGAGCTCACTTCGGTCGATCGGCGGAGGAGGCTCTCCGATTTCACCTGCGCTGCTCGAGAACGCGCGCGACCTGTTTCCGCAATGCGCGCACACGATGGGCGTGGGGTACGGCCTCACAGAAGGAACCGCGTTCGCGACGCTCAATGTGGGAAATGAGCTGCTGGCCGATCCCAGTTCGGTCGGGCGGCCTGTCCCTGTCGTGGATGTCGAGATCCGGAACGAGCGCGGTCTCGCGGTGAAGGATGGAGTCGAAGGAGACATTCATCTTCGTGGGCCGCTGGTGATGCTCGAGTATTGGAACGACCCGGCTGCGACGGCGGCGACGATCCAGCCCGGCCGCTGGCTCAAGACCGGTGACGTAGGTCACGTCGAGAACGGGCGGCTCTACATCGCATCACGCAAACGAGACCTCATTCTCCGCGGCGGCGAGAACGTGTACCCGGCCGAGATCGAACTCCGATTGCAAACTCACCCGAGCGTGCTCGAGGCCGCCGTCATCGGTGTGGACCACGACGATCTGGGTGAGGAGGTGAAGGCGATCATCGTGTTTCGGGAGGGACACACCGCCACGCCGGACACGCTCCAAGCCTGGGTCGCCGAGGCGCTCGCGTACTACAAGGTCCCCAGTATCTGGCAGGTCAGGGCCGCACCATTGCCGCGCAACGCAACCGGAAAGGTGCTAAAGCAAGCGTTACGCGACGAGCGAACGTCGACGTTCATCGAGGAGTAGACATGCCTGAAGCCGTCATCGTATCCGCCACACGCACCCCGATCGGGCGCGCGTTCAAGGGGTCTCTGATCGAAATGCGGCCCGACGACCTCGCTGCACTCGTCGTGCGCGCGGCGCTCGCCAAGGTGCCAAACTTGAACCCGACCCTCGTCGAGGACTTGATCATCGGCTGTGCACAGCCGGCCGGAGAACAGGGATACAACCTCGGGCGCGTGGTGAGCCTCTTGAGCGGATTGCCAGATGCGCCGGGAGCCACCGTGAACCGCTACTGTTCCTCTTCCCTGCAGACGATCCGAATGGCGGCGCATGCGATCAAGGCGGGTGAAGGAGATTGCTTCATCGCGGCGGGAGTCGAGTGCGTGAGTCGCTTCGGTCTGGGCAAGGCCGACGGGATGGAGAACACCATGAATCCGAAGTTCGCCGACGCGCAGGCCAGGATGGCGCGCTACATGTCCGGCGAGGGCGGAGACTGGGAGCCTTCCGGCGGATTGGCAGACGTATACATCACGATGCTGCAGACGGCTGAGAACGTCGCGCAACACAAGTCAGTGTCCCGACATGACCAAGACGAGTTCGCAGCGCTCTCCCAACAGCGGGCCGAAGAAGCACAGAAATCAGGCCATTTTGACGCAGAAATCACACCGGTGACGACACCGAGCGGCACGGTGGTCGGCGTCGATGACTGCCCTCGCCATGGCACGACCCCGGCAAAGCTGGCCGGCCTCAAGCCGGTTCTTCAGGGGCAAATGGGTGACAAAGCCACTGTCACAGCTGGCAACGCCTGCCCTCTCAACGACGGCGCTGCCGCGGTCATCGTGATGAGCGACACGAAAGCGAGCGAACTCGGGCTCAAACCCTTGGCGCGCATCGTGTCGACCGCCGTCACCGCGCTAAACCCGGAGATCATGGGTCTCGGTCCGATCGAAGCGAGCCGTGCCGCACTCGCTCGTGCCGGCCTGACGGTCGACGACATCGACCTCGTGGAAATCAACGAAGCGTTCGCTGCGCAGGTCGTGCCCTCCGCGCGTGAGCTCGGGGTTCCCGTCGATCGGCTCAATGTCAACGGTGGCGCGATCGCCCTGGGTCATCCGTTTGGGCAAACCGGAGCGCGCATCATGACCACCTTGATTCACAACCTTCAAGCGCGAGATGGTCGATACGGTCTCGAGACGATGTGCGTCGGCGGAGGCCAAGGCATGGCCGCGGTCATCGAGCGACTGGACTAGCCGAACGTCACTCGGGCGAACCGCCGGCGCCACCGAGCCCAAGCGAGCCTCCGACTCCGCCATTCCCCATGCTGCCACCACTTCCTGGATCCCCTTCCATGCAGAGGCAGTCGCAAAACATGTTCGCATCGCACTCCGCGGACATCAACACGGCGCCGAGGTCCTCGCACTCCTCGGTGCACGGGGTGAAGCACTCGGCACTCGTCTCGCAACTGATCACAGGAAAGAGAGCTTGGCTGCACTCGCTCCCAATTAGGACCAACGAGCCGCTCAACAACCCCAAGGTGAGAATCCAACGCATCCGCGACCTCCGTCTCTCGCGAAGCTAACCCGCGCTGAGCGGGTACGCACCGGGCTTCCTCCGCGGCGCTTTTCGCTGCGAAAACCGGCCTCACCTTGCAAAAACTGAAACATGTTTCACTCTAGGGGTCGCCACGCGTGAGCCCTTCGTGACCCAGGTTAACCGCCAGATTCTTCTCCACCGGCGACCGGTGGGCGCACCCACCGCCGACGACTTCGAGTTCGGTGAGAGCACCGTGGCCCGCCCGGCCGACGGCGAAGTGCTGCTGAAGA
>JBATTM010000394.1:0-26474 GCA_049670545.1 Polyangiales bacterium | reverse complement strand
CTGTCGACCGATCGGGAACGATACGGCGTGGGGTCCGCGCTGATCGTGTCCGGATTGCTTCGGGACGAGCGGTACCGACCCATCGCCGATCAATCGATCTCGCTGCGGATCCTACACGTGTCTGATTCGGAGACAGAGGGGAGCGCGGGCGACGCAGAGGTGTCGGGAGCCACGGCACGTACCGATCGAGAAGGGCAGGTCCGCGCGACCTTGCAGGGCCCGGAAGAATCAGGGTCCTACGAGGTCGTCGCGAGCTTCGAGGGGGAAACGCTGGCTCGCGAGGTAATTCTCGTCGAGGAAAGCGGGGATGAGCTCGCGGAAGTTGAGATTCGCGTCGATCAGCTCCAGGCCGCTGCGAATCGAACGGGCGGCAACGTGTATCTCGGAATCGACGACGTGCCCCCCCTGGCAGAGTTGGCCGCGACTTCTCGAAAAGCCTCAGGACTGATCTCCAAACAACCTCTACTGAGTCCTTGGTTCATCTTCCTCACCCTGGGGTTGCTCGCCGCGACCTGGGTCCTGCGCCGGCGTTGGGGTCGCCGATGAGCGCGTTTTCGCCATGCACGGCTGCGGTTGGCGACCGCACTGGACATCGACGACCTCCATCCTAGAGATAGCCGTCCCCGCCCATGCAGCCCACCAAGTTACGCGGCGCACGCACGCACAATCTCCGGTCGATCGACCTCGATATCGAACCAGGCACATTTTTGGCCATCGTGGGTCCGTCCGGCGCGGGCAAGTCCTCTCTCGCATTTCGGACGCTGTACGCGGAGGGCCAGCGTCGGTACGTCGAGAGCTTCAGCGCCTACGCCCGGCAGTTTCTCGAGCGGCTTGCGCGGCCTCCGGTAGACCAGCTGGATCCCGTTCCGGTTGGGATCGCCGTGGATCGACAGGCGCCCGTGAGGACCAGCCGATCGACCGTCGGCACCATGACGGAGATCGCCGACTACACGAAACACCTCTGGGCACACGCCGCTGAGCTCACGTGCCCAGGGTGCGGCGGACATGTCCACCGCGACGCGCCCACGCGGGCGGCGCAGACGGTCGTGGAGACTCTTTCGGGCGAGAAGCTTCTCGTGACGTATCCCGTGGCGGTCGCGGACAGCGAACATTTTCTTGGCGTGCGAGAGACACTTCTTCAAGACGGGTATCATCGTGTTCGGTTCGGTGAGAAGGTGCGCGACCTCAACGGAGTCAAGCCGAGCGAGGTGACCAACGGGCGGAGCAGCACCCTCCACGTGGTTGCCGATCGAACGGTCGCTCGCCCGCGTGACCAGGCACGATTGGTGGAAGCGATCGAAATGGCCATGCGCCGGGGGACGGGGCGGGCCAGCGTCTGGACGAAAAGCGGCGCCGAACACGCGTTCTCCGAAGGGCTTCACTGCCCGCGTTGCGATCGCGGGTTCCGGAGGGCCACGCCGGGCCTGTTCAGCTTCAACAACCCGATCGGCGCATGCGACACGTGTCGTGGTTTCGGTCGCACCATCGAGATCGACCTCGACCGCGTCATTCCCGACTACGGCGTTTCGGTCGAGGACGGCGCGATTCGGGCTTGGCAGGGCAAGGCAACGGCATGGGAGCGCAAAGAGCTCCGCAAGCAAGCCAAGAAAGAGAAGATTCCGCTCGACGTACCCCTTCGCAAATGGACGTCGGCGCAGCTCACTTGGCTATTCGATGGCGATGAACTCGGGTACCCGAAGGGGTGGTGGGGCATTCGAAGCTGGTTCAAGTGGATGGAGTCGCGCGCATACAAGATGCACGTCCGTGTGTTTCTGTCTCGGTTCCGAAAGTACGAAACGTGCCACGCCTGCGCGGGCGCGCGTCTGAAGCCCGAAGCGCTCGCGTGGCACATCGGCAACCTGAACTTGCCCGCGTTCTATGCACTCCCCGCGTCGGCCGCGCTTTCGTTTCTCCAGGCCGAGGAAGACCGTTTCGCAGCTGACCCTGGAGCGGCCTTGCTTTGGCGTGAGGCGCTCGGGCGCTTGCAGGCCCTTCACGACGTCGGTCTCGGCTACCTGTCCCTCGACCGGACCTCTCGCACGCTGTCCGGGGGCGAGACGCAGCGCGTGGCCTTGACCAGTGCACTGGGGGCTACGCTCAACGGCGCGATGTTCGTGCTCGACGAGCCCACGGTGGGTCTCCATCCGAAAGACGTCGAGAGGCTGCTTGGCGTGGTCAAGGCACTGTCGAAGGACGAGAACATCGCTGTGGTCGTCGAACACGACCCAGAGATGATCCTCGGCGCCGATCGCGTGGTCGAGCTCGGGCCGGGCGCAGGGGAGAGCGGCGGCGAGATCGTGTTCGACGGGACCCCCGCAGCGCTTCGACGCGGCAACACGGCGACGGGCAGCGCGCTCAAGGCGAACGGTTCGAACACGCGCGCAAGGCGACAGCCGAGCGGATGGATCGAGATCACAGAGGCGTCCGGCCACAACCTGAAGAACGTCGACGCTGCGTTTCCGCTCGGGGTGATGACATGCGTGACCGGCGTCAGTGGCTCGGGGAAGAGCAGCCTGGTTCTCGAGACGCTTCTGCCGGGGGTCCAACGGAAACTCGGCCTCAAGAGCGACCAGGCCCCACTGACGCACGAGTCTCTTCGTGGACTCGATACGCTCGAGGGCGTGGTCGGGGTCGATCAGGCGCCGCTCGGCCGAACCTCGCGAGGGAACGCGGCGACCTACCTCAAGATCTGGGACGTTTTTCGCAAGCGGTTCTCGACGCAGCAAATCTCCAAGGACCGAAAGTACAAACCGGGTTTCTTTTCGTTCAACGTCGAGGGCGGGCGCTGCGAGGCGTGCCGCGGCGACGGCGCCGAGACCGTCGAGATGCAGTTTCTCGCCGACGTCGTGTTCTCATGCCCCGAATGCGGCGGTCAGCGGTTCGTGGGGCCGGTGCTCGACGTCGAGTACATGGGGCACAACGTCGCGCAGGTGCTTCAGCTCACTGCGCAAGAAGCAGCGACGCACTATGGTGACGACCTGCTGATCAAGCGGGCCCTCGATCCGTTGATCGACGTGGGCCTCGGATACCTCCGCCTCGGGCAGCCCTTGAATACGCTCTCGGGAGGCGAGGCGCAGAGGCTCAAGCTCGCCGAAGCGCTCCTTCGAGCCACTCCAGGGTCACTCCTCATCTTCGACGAGCCGACCGCAGGGTTGCACGCGAATGACGTCCGACCCCTTCTTCGCGTGCTCGACAATTTGGTTGCGCGTGGCGACACGGTGATCGTCGTGGAGCACGACATGCAGGTCGCTGCCTACGCGGACTACGTGATTGACCTCGGCCCTGGGGCGGGGCACGAGGGCGGAACCTTGGTCGCCAAGGGCACCCCCGAGGCGGTCGCGAAGCGCAAGCGATCGGAGACCGCGCCGTACCTCGCGCGCGCGATCGGAGGCAAGGGATCGTCACCCCGGCGCCGCTCGAGCAAGAAACAGGTGTCCACACCCCCAAGAGATCAAAAGATCCAAATCGCCGGGGCCCGCGAGCACAACCTCAAGAACGTCAGCGTTCGCATTCCCCGTGAACAACTTGTCGTGCTGACGGGCCCGAGCGGAAGCGGAAAGAGCACGCTGGCGTTCGACGTTCTCTTCGCCGAAGGCCAACGGCGCTATCTCGAGACCCTGTCTCCGTACGCCCGCCAGTACATGCCGCAGCTCCCGCGGCCCGCCGTGGATCAAGTGCTCGGAGTGCCTCCGAGCGTCTCACTCGAGCAGCGCATGACGCGCGCGGGCGCCAACTCGACGGTCGCGACAGTCACCGAGGTGTCCCACTACCTGCGACTGGTCTGGGCCCGCATCGGCATCATTCACTGCGTCGACTGCCATGTCCCGATCGCGGCACGCCCCGCGGCAGAGTTGGCCCGTGACGTACGAAAGGCGTTCGGCGCGAAGAAGGTCACGTTGCTCGCGCCCGTGGTTCGGGGCCGTAAGGGTATCCACCGGGAGCTACTCGCCAAAGCGCAGAGAGACGGCTTCACCGAAGCCCGCATCGACGGCACCATGACCACCCTGGAGCCGGGCATCAAGGTCGACCGCTACCTCGAACACGACATCGAACTCGTGGTCGGGCGAACCTCGGCCAAGACCAAGGATCTCCTGCCTCTGATCGAGTCGGCGCTCGCCACGGGCGAGGGGGCCGCCTGGGTGGTCGCCGGGGAGCGCTCGATGCAGCTCTCGAGCACACGGGCCTGCCCGGGATGCGGCCGAGGGTATCCCGAACTCGATCCGCGGTTCTTCTCGTTCAACACGCGGCAGGGGCAGTGCGCCGCATGCGAGGGGCGCGGCGAGATCGTGAAGAAGAAGCGGCGCGGGCGGCGACGAAAGCGCGAGGAAGAGCGGCGCCTCTGTGATGTGTGCGACCAGACCCGACTATCCCCGCTCGCGCGCGGCGTGACGGTAGACGACATGTCGATCACCACGTTGTTCGAACAGAGCGTGTCCGAGGCCATGAACACCCTCCGGGCGATCCAGCTCGCAGGACGGGACGCCCAGATCGCGGACACGCCGATTCAGGAAGCGCTTCGTCGGCTCACCTTCCTCGAGGAGGTGGGGCTCGGCTACCTCGGACTCGGCCGGGCGGCGAACACCTTGAGCGGCGGCGAGATGCAGCGTGTTCGTCTTGCGGCGCAGCTCGGTAGCGGGCTCACCGGCGTGCTCTACGTGTTGGACGAGCCCACCATCGGGCTTCACCCACGCGATACCGGGCAGCTGCTCGGTGCCCTCCGTGGCTTGGTCGCGCGCGGCAACTCGGTGTTGGTCGTCGAGCATGACGCGGACACGATTCGCGCGGCGGACCACGTCATCGACGTGGGGCCCGGAGGCGGCAAGCACGGCGGGACACTCGTCGCCCAGGGAACGCTGACGAGCATGAAGAAGTCGGTCACCGCCAAGGCGCTCGCGCGCCCTCCGCGCATTCCCTCGGCGAGGCGTTCTACCAAGGACGCCGAATGGCTCACGCTCACCGGGGTGACCCACCACAATCTCCGCGATGTCAACGTGCGCGTACCACTCGGTCGGTTCGTCGCGGTGACCGGTGTGAGCGGTTCGGGCAAGAGCTCACTCGTTCGTGAGGTGCTGTTGCGTGCGACCCGCGAGTCTCTCGGTCTGGTCAACGATACCCCGGCGGGCCCATTGCGCACGATCGAGGGGTTCGAGTCACTCAATCGAGCGATCGAGATCGATCAGAGCCCGATCGGGAGAACCCCGCGGTCAGTTCCCGCGACGTACATCGGCATTTGGAACCTCGTCCGAAAGCTGTTGTCGGGAACCCCAGAGGCGCGGGCGCGCGGCTATGGCCCGGGTCGCTTCTCGTTCAACGTCGAAGAGGGACGGTGCCCCGAGTGCAAAGGGCAAGGCGCCATCCACGTGCAGATGGCGTTCCTACCCGACGTCCACGTTCCGTGCGAGACGTGCAACGGGCTCCGCTTCACCCCCGAGACCCTCGACGTGCGTTGGCAGGGGCTGAGCGCGGGTGAGCTTCTCGAACTCGAGGCGTCCGAGGCGGTCGAGGTGTTCTCTGCCGTCCGCGCCGTCCGAGAACCGCTTGCCTTGCTGGTGGATCTCGGCCTCGGCTATCTCCACCTCGGGCAGGCATCCAACACGCTCAGCGGAGGGGAAGCGCAGCGTATCAAGCTCGTTTCCGAACTCGCGGCCGGTCTGAACACGGGGCCCACGCTCTATGTGATGGATGAACCCACGACCGGCCTCCACCGCGACGACGTTGAGCGCCTGCTGGGGGTCCTCCAACGACTCGTCGACCGCGGCGATACCGTGGTGGTGATCGAGCACCATCCCGACGTGATGGTGGCCGCCGACTGGCTCATCGACTTGGGCCCCGAGGGAGGAGCAGGTGGTGGCCGGGTGATCGCCCAGGGCACGCCTGAGGCGATTGCGAAGCGCAAGCGCAGTCACACGGGCGCAGTGCTGCGGCGCGAGCTGGGCTAGCCCTACAGCGGCCGGGAAACCCAGCCGTGCTTCCACATCCAAAGAACAAGTCGCTCCCGGAAGGTGGATAGCGCGCTTGGGCGCGTTCGATGGTCATGATGGGGGGTCATGGGCACCCCTGGTTGGAGCAAGTGCCGTGCCACTCATATTTACTGTGATTTCAGAGCCTGCCGCTCCAAACCGTGACTTCTTTTCACACTGTGTGACGCAAGGGGCGCACACCCATGCGTGAACACATGAGCAAAAGCGCGACCCGTCCCCTCAGGACCGTGATTCGAGGGCCCGGAGATCTGGACCTGCCCACAGCGGCGTTGCGAGTCTTTCTTGGAGGTCGGCCGCGGTGAGTCCCGGTTGCACCTCCCTCACGATCGGCCCGTTCGCACCGAAGTCGAAGACCGCGAACGGACAGATCAGTCGACGAACCGAGATTCCCGATTCGTCGTGTTCGCGGATCAGGTCATCGAGTTCTTCGAGCGGCGCGATGCTGAGTCCGACCACCGGACACGCCGGGCGCTGGGAGCGGCGTTGCAGGGCGGTGCCAGTGGGAGAGACACCCGTGACCTCGACGAACGCGATCGAGGCTTGCGACAACTCCACGGTCGCCTGAATCGCATCGCGAAGCGATTGCGGCAGCCCCTGATCGAGCCACACGGAATCGTCGCGGGTCACCTCCTGTGCGGCTCGCCACAGGACGCGCGCCAGCTCAGGCACGTCGTTGTGCGATGGCATCCGTGAAGCGCCGGAACAGATAGCGCGAGTCATGGGGGCCCGCCGCTGCCTCGGGGTGATATTGAACGCTGAACGCGCCGGTCTCCGGATGCTCGATGCCCTCACAGGTGTCGTCGTTGAGATGGAGGTGTGTGACACGGCAATGATCGCCCAGAGATTCGACGTCCACGCAGAACCCGTGGTTCTGGGTGGTGACCTCGATGCGTCCAGTCTGGAGGTCTTTGACCGGCTGGTTGAGCCCTCGATGGCCGAACTTGAGCTTGTAGGTCTTGGCGCCGAGCGCGAGACTCATCAGCTGATGGCCGAGGCAGATGCCGAACATCGGACGTTGACCGAGCAGATCCGAGACCATTTGAATGCCACCGGTCACCGACGCAGGATCGCCCGGCCCATTCGACAGAAAAACGCCGTCCGGGTTCAGAGCCAAAATCTCCTCGGCGGTCGCGGTTGCGGGAACCACAGTCACCTTGCAGCCCTCGTCCACAAGGCACCGAAGGATGTTCAGTTTCACCCCGAAATCCACCGCGACGACATGCCAAGGTTGCGCGTCCGAGAGAGGTGATGACCACATGCCGCTACCTTGGGTCCATTCGAATGTCTCGGCCGAGGTCACTTCTCCGGTGAGGTTCTGCCCGGTCATCGGCGGTGCTGCCTTCGCGCGATCATGAAGAGTGGCAGGGTCTTCGGTACCCACAGCGGCCATCTGGGCGCCCACATCGCGGATGTGGCGCGTCAGGGCGCGGGTGTCGATTCCTGAGATGCCGATGATCCCATGCTTCTTCAGGTAGTCGTCCAAGGTTTCGACGGTGCGCCAGTTGCTTGTCACCGCGGAGAGCTCTCGTACGACGAACGCCCGTAGCGCCGGGCGACGTGCTTCCGCGTCTTCGAGGTTGATGCCGGTGTTGCCAATCTGCGGCGCCGTCATCGTCACGATCTGACCGCAGTAGGAAGGGTCGGTGAGGACCTCTTCGTATCCCGTCATGCCGGTGGTGAAAACGGCTTCGCCGACCGCGGTCTGCTCGGCGCCAAAAGCACGGCCCCGGAATCGTGTTCCGTCCGCGAGTACGATGTGTGCTTCTTTCATAGTCGTTCGAGCTCGTAGGCGACGTGGCCCCCGACGATCGTCATCGTGGGCCGGCCGGTGAACTCCCGGCCAAGGAGGGGCGTATTGTGCGATTTGGAGCGTAGCGCCTCTTCGCTGAGAATCCATCGAAGCTCCGGATCGATGACCGTGACGTCAGCCGGCCTTCCTTCTCGAAGCGACCCAGCGTCCGAGTCAGGAATGAGTCGCGAGGGTGCGGTCGATAGAGATTCCACGAAGCGCGTCCGGGACAGAGTGCCGTCGCGGACGAGGCCCAAGAGCGATGCGATGGCCGACTCGAGCCCATTGATTCCAACCGATGCGGCTTCGAACTCGCAATCTTTCTCGAGATCGGTGTGCGGGGCATGGTCGGTCGCGATGCAGTCGATCGTGCCGTCCGCCAACGCCTCGAGCAGGGCAGCCCGGTCTTCCTCCTCGCGCAAGGGCGGGTTGACCTTGCAATAGGTGTCGTAGCTCAGCAGTGACTCGTCGGTGAACAACAAATGGTGTGGCGTCACTTCTGCGGAGACGCGTAGCCCGCGCGCCTTGGCCTCCCGAATTAGCCGCACGGCCCCGAGACTGGAAATGTGGGCCACGTGATATCGTGCACCCGTGAGTTCGGCCAGGATCAAGTCGCGAGCGACGATGATATCCTCGGCGGCTCGCGGCCACCCACGTAGGCCGAGTTGGGTGGACCGGGCACCCTCGTGCATCTGCGCGCCTTCTGTCAGGTCGTGATCCTCGCAGTGTTGGCTCACCAAGAGGTCGAACGTGCGCGCGTATTCCATCGCATGGCGCATGACCGCAGCGTTCATGACGCAGAGCCCATCGTCGCTCACGCCGATTGCACCCGCGTCTCGCAAATCAGCCATCTCAGCCAACTCCGCACCTCGCTGACCCTTGGTGACTGCCCCAAAGGGGAGGAGCCGCGTGCCTCCGTGCTCTTCGGCACGCGCCAGCATCATTTCGGTGATCGCGCGATTGTCGTTTGGTGGGCGCGTATTCGGCATGGGGCACACCGCCGAAAAACCGCCCGCGGCCGCGGCTGATAGGCCCGACGCGATATCTTCTTTGTATTCTTGCCCGGGCTCTCGCAGGTGGACGTGAAGATCGATGAAGCCGGGACATACCCACGACCCCTTGGCGTCAATGGTGCGAACGTGTTCCTGCGTCGACAGCGACGCGCCCGCGTCCGGTCCCACCGCTGCGATTCGGCCGTCCTCGATGACGACGTCGGCCGTCTCGTCGAACCCGTTCGATGGGTCGATCACACGCCCGCCCCGAAGGACGATCGGCTGCACGATCGGCTGCTTCAGCATAGCGGTCCGCGCTTACGTGACGGACCTAGACCAGTCAACCCGTCAGCCGGCTTTGCGCTGAAGCTCGTCGTCGTCCGTAGCGGCCGCGACCGTGCCCACGGAGGAGGAGACCTTGTCTTCGGTCTTCTTCTCTTCGACACGTTTCTTCATGGTCATGACTTTGCGGTAGACCGACGCGAAATCTTTGTTGCGCGTCGCCATCGTCGGTGCGCCACCGCGGAGCAGGGTTTGCAGGATGAATTCGAGAACTTGAATCTCGCCTTCGGAGAAACTGTTGCTGATGCGCATGCGATCGGATCTACCACCGGTGCGGCATCATGACAATCCATGACGAGCAATGTAGGGCCATACATGGCAATATTGTTTCAAAGTTTAGGCGGCAAGTATCTCTAATCATTAGGCAATTCTTGATGCCTATAGAAGTATCAACGATCGTTCTGCGCACCCGCTGCACGGTCAAGAGTTGACAAACGTACCGGGTGCCGAGTTCGACCGGCGGGGTTGGACACGACTCGTCGACTCAGCGATCCGAGGCGGTGACGCGAACGACTTCGTCGATGGTGGTGACGCCCTGTACGACTTTCTGAAGCCCGGCCATGCGCAGCGTGGCGACGCCTTGGCGAATCATTTGTTCTTTGACCTCCGCCGTAGAACCGCCCTGGAGCACGATTTCGCGAAGGGTATCGTTGAACGGCATGACTTCGTACAGCGCGACCCGGCCCTTGTAGCCGGTGTCGTTGCAGACCTTGCAGCCGGAACCTCGATACGCGACGACGTTCGGGATTTCGTCCGCTGTGAAGCCCACGTCGACCAGGACTTGTTCGTCGGTCGGCACTTGGACTTTGCATTCGCTGCAGATCTTCCGTGCAAGCCGCTGGGCGAGCACGAGGTTCACCGACGCTGTGACGAGGAAGGGTTCCACGCCCATGTTCAACAGTCGTGTGACGGTGCTTGGCGCATCGTTCGTGTGCAGTGTGGAGAGCACCAAGTGACCCGTGAGTGCCGCCTTGACCGCGATTTCGGCGGTTTCGAAGTCTCGAACCTCGCCGACCATGATGATGTCGGGATCCTGCCGAAGGAACGAACGCAGCGAAGCAGCGAAGTTGAGACCGATGTCTTCGTGCATTTGCACCTGATTGATCCCCATCAGGTTGAACTCGATCGGATCCTCTGCGGTGCTGATGTTGGTTTCGACATCGTTCAAGTCGGACATGGCGGAGTACAGGGTCGTCGTCTTGCCCGACCCGGTCGGGCCCGTGACCAGGACCATCCCGTACGGTTGGTGAATCGCGTCACGAAAGTCCGAGAGCGGTTTTTGCTCGAAACCGAGCTTGGTCATATCGAGCTGCAGATTGGACTTGTCGAGAAGACGAAGCACGATCTTCTCGCCCCACAACGTAGGGACGGCCGAAACGCGATAGTCCATCTCGCGGCCCTTGCCGAGCTTGAGCTTGATGCGACCGTCTTGTGGAAGCCGGCGTTCCGCAATGTCGAGCGAGGACATGATCTTCAAGCGCGATGCGATCGCGTTCTTGAGTTTGATCGGAGGCGTCATCTCTTCGTGAAGCACTCCGTCCACGCGGTATCGAACACGTAGGACGCGCTCGTATGGCTCGACGTGAATGTCCGATGCCCCTTGCTTGATCGCATTCAACAAGATGGCGTTGCAAAGACGCACGACCGGCGCGTCTTCACTCGCGCGCTCGAGGTCGAGTAGGTTCTCATCGTCTTCCTCGGTGGCGACCTCGATCTCGGACTCGTCGAAGCCCTCCATGATGTCGTCGTAGGAGATCTCAGGCTGCGCGTAGGCCTTCTCGAGTGCGGCGAGGATCGCGCTCTCTGACGAAACGACGGGCTCCACGTTGTAGCCCGTGAGGAACTTCACATCATCGATCGCATTCAGGTTGGACGGATCCGCCATCGCCACGATGAGAGAGCTTCCCGCGCGCGAGACCGGAATGATCTTGTGGCGTTCGCAAACCTGAGGACTGATCAACTTCAGGATCTCCCGGTCGATCTCGTACTCGGAAAGGTCGATCGATTGGACTCGGTACTGCTCGCTCAGAAAGTCGGTGATCTCTTGGTCCGAGATCGCGCCAAGCCGGGCAAGGGCGTAACCCAAGCTGATGTTGTCATCCTTTTGCTGCTTCTGCGCTTCGCGCAGCTGCTCGAGGCTGATCCGCTTTTCTCGGACGAGGAGCTCGCCCAGTCGATTTCTACTCATGCCGGTTACTTCCCTTAACGAAATACAGCATTAGTATATTTATTCACAAAAATCACGCAGACTCAAGTGTAGGTTCGATGGGGGCACCGGTCGCGCTCAATTCCGGAGAGTGAGACATTATGCGAGCTACCTCACCATCGGGAAAGGGTCTTTCGAACCGAACCCCGCTTTTCGCGGCCTTTCCGTGGGTTTGCGCGCGTGTCTCTCGTGGACGATCCGCTTGCCGCGGCACAGGACACGCGGTAGCCAGCCCAAGTGGCGAAGCCGAAAAAACAAATTACGGCGGCCCCGCGCGACGCCGGGGCCGCGATGGAGCAGCTTGAACAGCCTTCGATGAACTGGAAGGTCATCGGGCTCATCGCACTCGCGCTTGGCGTCGTTTGGGTGATCGCGGGGATTCTGATGCCCAGCATCGGGTACGTCGGTCTGATCGTCGCGGGTGTGCTGACCGTGCTGGCGGCGGGGTTCCTCGTGTGGGTCTGGCGACTGACTCGGAAGTCAGCGGATATCGCGGCGATTCTGAAGGGTGCGACCGACAAGGAAGGGCGCGCGGCCGCGCTTGAGCAACTTCGTGCACGCAGTGCCCCGGGTGGCAAGGACGCCCTCAACGCGATCGCACAAGCGCAGCTCGTGGCGCAAGAGGACCCAGGCGAGGCGATCCGGATTCTCGAAGGGATCGACCTGAAGAAGGCCCCGACGATGGTGCACGACGATGTACGTGCGAATCTCGCCATGTTCTACCTGATGACGGGACGCGCGCGCGACGCACGAGAGCTCGCTGACGAGATTCGACTCGACCGTCAGCCACAGGCGAAAGCAAAGGCGATGTACGCGGCGGTCGTCGCCGAAGCATTCGCGCGGACCGGGAAAGCCGACGACGCACGGGCCTTGCTCGAGACCTACGACCCCGACGACAAGGAGTTCGCCCAAGTGGCGGGGATGTTGTGGCGTGCACGCGTCTACACGTATTTCGCAACCAAAAAGCGCGGCCGCACAAAAGAAGCGATGGAGCGGCTCCTCGACCTGGATCCGAACATGGTGGCAGCGTTCGTACAGCGGGGGACGCGGCCCGAGCTGAGCCGGCTCGCCAAGCAAGTGCTCGCGGGCGCGGGTGCACTCCCGAAGCAGAAGATGCGCGTACGGACTCGATAACCGAGTGTCCTCGCGCACCTGGACAGTTCGCGATGTGATCGAGTGGAGCGCCGGAGATTTCGCCGCGCGCAACATCAGCACGCCGCGTCTCGACGCGGAACTCCTGGTCGCCGAAGCGCTGTCGATCGACCGAGTAGGGCTCTACATGGACCTCGATCGACCCTTGGTCGACGCGGAGCGCGCGGCGGTTCGAGTCCTGGTGGGGCGCCGTCGAGAACGAGAGCCTGTTGCGTACATCCTGGGCTACCGCGATTTTTACGGTCGACGTTTCGAGGTCTCGAATGCGGTTCTAATCCCGAGACCGGATACGGAGACGCTGGTGGAGCATGCGCTCCGCTGTATTCCTGCGGACCGGCACGTGGATGTCCTCGACGTCGGGACGGGCAGTGGGGCTGTCGCACTCACGATCGCTGCGGAGCGACCGAGCACGAGGGTGACCGGGACCGATCTCTCCGATGACGCGTTGAAGGTCGCGAACGCCAATCGAAACCGTCTTGGCCTCGACGACCGAGTCCACTTCGAACGCGCAGATGTCGTCAACGCCGGCGGCCCCTACGGTGTCGTGGTGTCGAATCCACCCTATGTCACCAACGAGGAGTTGCGTTCACTAGAGCCGGAGGTCCGCGATCACGAGCCGACACTCGCGCTCGAGGGCGGGGCAGACGGCCTAGACGTGGTGCGGGCTCTGCTGCGAGCGACCGCGGCGGTTACAGCGGCTGGCGCGGATCTGCTTGTCGAGATCGGACGGGGTCAGGCGCGCTCGACCGTTGCGCTCGGGGAAGAGACCCGAGCGTGGTCGCCGGTCGACACGTATCCGGACATCAACGGTGTCGCGCGCGTCGTTCACCTGCGGCGTACCTGACGCAGCCAGAGCTCGGCAAACAAGAGCACGAGGGCGACGCCAAGAAGCCAAGGCGTGAGCGGCTGTTCGACACCGCGAAGCGTGACGCCGGCTGCCGCGCCTACTTCGTCTTGTACTGGGGGAAGAGGAGAAGATGCCAGATCGCTCTCGCCAACCGGGGCGTTGACGACGAACGCGAAACGCGGACCGGGGACGCCGTTGACGAGAACGCGGTACGCTCCGATTTCGTCGGTTTCGCGAAAGGCGAAGCGGTCCGCGTCCGGAAGATCGACAGTGCGACCTGATGGCATGATCACCTGAATCCGCTGCGAGTCCGTCGAGCCCGGAAGGGACACCGCGTCGAAGGGCTCCACCGCGTGTTCGGCGCGCCCAGCGAGGCGCGTGAGCGTCCGGATGACGAACGGCACGAACGCCGGTTGGTAGGGAAGGTCGGTCCATGCGTCATCGATCGTGGTTGCGAGCATCCCGACCCGTCCGCTTCGGAACCGGTGCTCCACCATCGCCGGGGACCCATCGCTGAAGCGCGCGGTCACTGTCGCGTCGAGAGCGACCTCGTCGATGGGGGAACGGCCTCGAACGACCGCTTGGTCGATCTCTGGTAGTTCGTCCGACTCCAGGCTCAACGCGCGGTCTTCGGTGCGGGTCGTGGTGTAGCGCCCCGGCAGGAGTTCTCGCAACACGCTCCCGTATGCCCGAGGGTTGATCCGGTCCCCCGCGGTGATCCAAAGGCTTCCGCCCCCGGAGACGAAGCGCTGCAGAAGTGGCAGCCACTTGACGTCCAGGGTCGCGTTAGCGAGCACGACCACGTCCGCCCGGACGATCGCGTTCTCGGAAAGGTCCTGGGCATCGAGGCTCTCCACCGCGAAGGTCCTCCCTACCTGAGGGGCCACCTCGAGGGCGTGCGAAATGAAAGCCGTCTCGCGTTTTCGCGGATCGGGGTGAGGGTCACCGTCGACGAGGAGCACGTGAATGGTCTCGGAGTCGAGCAGCACCCCGCGCACATTGTCTTCGGGGAGCACATCGTCGGGGTCGAGTCGGAGTTCGACGACCGTATCATCCGCATCACTTGGGACACGAAGCACCGCGACGTGGTCTGGTCCTATCGCCTCGACTTCGCGGGTCTCGGTCTCGTGACCCTTTCGCCGCATGTGGACGGTCTGCGCTTTTTCGAGGTTCACCCCGCCCACGAAGGCATCGATTTGAAGCCCTTGCTCCGCGGCCCGATCGCCGGTCAGGTCGACTGCGCGCACGAAGCGGTTGTCGGGGTTTGGGGTCGATACCTCCTCGAGACCGACGGCGACGCCTCGTTGCGGCCACTCGCATTGCTCAGCGTTCGCGCCAGGCGTGAAATCCGAGTACACGAGAAGCCTTCGATCCGATAGGTCACTGTCGAACAGCAGGTCGTTCGCGATCTGTATTGCGTCGCACAAGGCTCCTCCTCGAACCGATCGCTCGTCTACCTCAGACAACGCACGCGACACCATCTCGAGTTCGCGACTTCCGCGAATCCAGGCCCGCGCAGGCTTCCCCGCCAGCACGATCGACGCCTCGGACCCCTCAGGGAGCCGCTTCAGTTGATCGCGGGCGAGACTCGCCGCTCGCTCGATGAGTGTCTTTCCTTCGTGAATCGCAGACATCGACATCGAGTCATCGAGGACGATGGCAAGTGCATGCTGCCGGTCGGCGACGCTCGACTGGACGACGCGGTAGGGCTGGGCAGCCACCAGCACGAGCAAAGCCACCAGCAGCACGCGAATGGCCAACAACAGCATGTCGACAATCCGCAACCGTGTTGCGCGAGTCGCGTGTACACGATGCAGAAACGCGATCGTCGGGAATGTCTGCCGTGGAAGCTTCTGCTTCCGAAGCAGATGCGCCAGTATCGGTGCAGCGACGGCCACGAGCCCAGCGAGTACCCATGGAAGCCCGAACCCCATCGCTAGCCACCCCGCAAGAGCTGGAGGAGTGTGTGCTCCGGTGGCCTGTCGGTTCGTGCCAGCTGGTAGCGCGCTCCCGCGGCGACTACCTGACGACGACAGCTCTCGATGAACGCGTCGATCTCCTCACGGTAGCGCCGTCGCACGCCCTTGGGATCGACTTCGAGAGAGGCCTCGCCCTCGAGGCCTTCGAAATGGAACGGTTGCTCGAAGGGAAGCTCGATCTCGGCGGGATCCAACGTATGGAGCACGACGGTCTGGTGGCCGCGCGCTTGAATTCTTGCGATTGGGTCGAGAGCATCCGGGCGGAGGTCGAGCAAGTCACTTGCGATCACGACGAGCCCCATTCGTCCCGCGTGTTCGATGAGCTGATCGAACGAACGATGAAGCACGGTTTCGGGCCGCGGCGTCCCCGGCGACGCTAGTGTCCGCATGAGGTAGTCCAGGTGGGCTGCGCCCGAGCGCGCGGGTAGCCGCTCTCTCACCGCGCCGTCGAACGTGACGAGAGACACGGCGTCGCCCTGCCGCGTCAGGACATATGCCAGTGCTGCGAGGAGGGTCGTCGCGTAGTCTAGCTTGGTTACCTCCGTGCTCCCCCACCTCATGGACGGGGAGATGTCGAGCGCGAGAAACCCGCGGAGCTGGGTCTCGTGCTCGAAGTGCTTGATCGCGTATCGATCCGAACGCGCGTACGCGCGCCAATCGATGAGGCGCGGGTCATCGCCGGGGCGGTACTCCCGGTGCTCCTTGAAGATCGCGCTCGCTCCGCGGTGAGGGCTCCTGTGCATACCCGCCAGAAGCCCGTCGACCGTCCGCCTCGCCCTGAGCGTGAGGCCCGCGAGTCGCGTTGCGAGCTCGGGTTCGAGCACGTGGCTCACGGCTCGATGCTTTGCACCACGCTTCCGATTACGTCGGTCGCGGTAACGCCTTCGGCTTCAGCCCGGAAGTTCAAGACCAGCCGATGCATGAGTATGGGTTTGACGAGCGCCCGAACGTCCTCGAGCTCCGCGGCGTACCGGCCCTGGAGAATCGCGCGCGCCTTGGCGCCTAGGATCAAGCCCTGGCTCGCGCGCGGCCCCGCGCCGAAGGCGACGTTCGCTTTCACCAGATCGGTTGCCTTCGGATTGTCGGGTCGCGTCGCTCTCGCGATCTCCACGGCATGCTGGATGACGTGGTCGGCCGCCGGCACTCGCGGGACGAGGTCCTGGAAAGACACAATCTCCTCCGAGGACAACACAGGTGTGATCGTCGTGGGGAGGGGCGCAGTGGTTCTCTTGACGATGTCGATCTCTTCGTGTGCGCTCGGGTATCCCACGTCGATCTGAAACAGAAATCGGTCGAGTTGTGCTTCGGGAAGAGGGTATGTGCCTTCTTGCTCGATCGGGTTTTGCGTCGCGAAGACTAGATACGGCTGCTCGAGTGCGTACGTGTTGCCGCTTGCGGTCACCCGTTGTTCGGCCATTGATTGCAGAAGCGCGGCCTGCGTCTTGGGCGGAGCGCGGTTGATTTCGTCCGCCAGCAGAATGTTGGTGAAGACCGGGCCGGGGATGAAACGAAAGTGGCGCTTGCCCGTGGTGCTGTCCTCTTCGAGAACGTCGGTTCCGGTGACGTCGCTCGGCATGAGGTCCGGGGTGAACTGGATTCGATTGGAGTGGAGCGAAAGCGCGTCGGCGAGCGTGGTGATCAGGAGCGTCTTCGCCAACCCGGGGACACCCACGAACAGCCCATGTCCTCTCGCGAAGAGGGCGATCAGGAGAAGTTCAATCACATCATCTTGACCGATGATTCGTTGCCGCAGTCGTTCGACGACTTGGTCTCGAGCGGCGGCCAGCTGTTGCACTCGCTCGACGTCCGAAGACGCGGTGCCGGACGGGGGGACTGAAGCACGGCGTACTGGTTCGCTCACGAAGGACCTCTTAGCGCTTGAGGAAGGGAATTGCCAGATTACTCGCGCATTCCGCCGAAGCGGGAGCATAGTCCTCGTTCGTAGTCCGCCGCGGGGCCACCCAGCTCCGCCAGGACGCAGTGAGGCTGCGGATCGAAAGGATTGAGCGCGATCGCGCGCTTGGCGGCGGCAGCGGCGCCTTTGGGTCGGCCAGCGCGAAGGCGCGCCGTGGCGAGACTTGCCTGCGCCGGCGCATGGGAAGGGTAGAGTAACAATGTGTACTCGAGCGGCCTGAGGGCATCCTCGGGTCGCCCCCCTGCGATCGCGGAGCGGGCGTAGCGTGACGCAACGATGGGATCGTCAGGTGCCACCCGATACGCCTTTCCGTACTCCACAGACGCAGCGGCCGCCCGGGATCGAACCCAGAGCAAGTCCCCGAGCCGAAGGTGCCGTCGCGCCTTGTCCCGCTCCACATCCGCGAGTTCGTCGTTCTCGGTCGCCTCGTCACTCAAGAGGCGTCGCAGCAGTCGGACGGCGGGCGGCTTCGGCTGCGCGGCGAGGTAGGCCCGCCACTCCCGCTCGAGCGTCGCCCACGGTCTCGTCGCGGCGTTCGAAAGCGCTTCTCGCGCATCCACGCCGCCGGCGATCTCGGCAAGGGCCTGCTGCACGCCCTCGCGACCATGCTTCGCGTAGAAGAGATTCATGAAAGAAGAGACCTGGGCGAACGCGAGTGCTGCGTCTCGTTGCGTTGGCAACAGCGCGATCGAAGGATGCAGTTGATCGAACTCGAGAAGCTCGTTCCCGGTGGATGCGCTGTAGAGAAGGCGGTCGCTGGCTGGGTTCTCCGGAAGAGCCACCGCGCGGAGTCGCCATCGTGTCTCGAGAAGCTTCGCCAGCCCCTCTTGCAACCAGACCGGCGCGCGGTCGAGCGTCGCCTTGGTGATCAAAAGGTGGGTGTACTCGTGCGCAATGGTGTCGAGCCAAGGGTAGCCTCGCAGGAGCGCCCGCGGGGACGCGATCATGAGGCGGCCCCACTTGCAAAGTGCGATGGTCCCGGTGTTCCGAATGGCCTCGATCGAAAGCGTCGAGACGCGCGCGAGCGACTCGGCATCGGGGTAGATCTCGAGTCGCACCGGACTCACCATGCGAACACCGAGTTCCTCTTCGATCGCGTCCGCTGCCGCCTTGAGCGCGTCGATGGCGTACGGCACGAGCGCTTCGTCTGGGCCGGGTGAGTACCGCACTTCGAAGTTGCCGGACGTGAAGGTCTCGTAGTTCTTGGTGGTCTCGTACGTCTCGAGGATGACGTCGCTCAACGCGCCCAGTTCGCTGTCCCCGCCTGGCTCTTCGCGAAGCTCCGCAATGCCGACGGACGCTCCGTGGTAGTCGCCGGAATAGAACGCCGCGAGTGCTTCGAGCTGGATGATCGACGAAGTGCGCGGGTACTGCGACAGGTACTCTCTGAGGAGCGCCTGCGCGGGCGCACCTTCTCCCGCCGCCAGCGACGCCTCGAGCACGCTCAGCAGATCGTCTTTCTGAGCGGGCGCGGCCGGCGCCCCGGAGGAGGTGGACCCAATGCCAAACGCGAGCGCAAATAGGAACAGACGTTTCAACGCAGAAGCCTCTCGTAGTAGTCTTGCACGGCAGGCTGATACCCGTCGGGCGCATCGCCCTTGCGGGCGTCGAGGACGCGGCGTCGCCACGCTCGTTGATCACCGCTCGAACTTCCCCCCGGAATCTCGACGCGCTCGTTCGAACGACTCCCTTGGCCCCGATCATCGCCGCCGCCGCCGTTGCGGTTTCGTTGCTGGGATTCGAGCTGCTTGCGCAAACGTCGCAGCTGGTCGGCCGCCGCTGCCTGTTGTTTGTGCGCCTCGAGCGGCTGCTCAGCGTCGAGCGCACCCGCGGCCCGCCGCATCGGTTGTTCGATCGACTCGAGTGTTTCTGCAGCCTGGTCCGACACAGGCACACCACCGACCTCCTCGCGCAACCGTCGAGCCAACTGGTGCGTGGCCTCGCGTGCCGCCTCCTGCCGCATGGCTTGCTGTTGGAGCCGCTGTCGTTCACGTTTCGTCAGTGCGCCACCGACCTCCGGGATGGCGCCAGCGGTGGCGTCGCGGAGGTCGAGTGCGTCTGCAGCAGTCTGCCGAGCCTCCGCTGCTGCTTTCGCTGTCTTGCCCGCCTGACCTCGAAACATCATCGCCGAGAGTTCCAGATCCTTGGCAAGCGCCTGCGCGGCTTGGGCGGCCTGGCGCGCCATCGCCAGTGCTTCTCCGAGATCTCCCCCGGCAAGTGCCTGCTCGAAGTCGTCGAGTCGCTCTTGCGCGCGGTCACGAAGGTTGCGCTCGTAGGGTCCGAGCGCCTCCTCATCGAGCGAATCGATTTGCTCGGCCACGTCCTGGGCCTTCTCCGCGAGAGAACTCTGTGTGTCGGTGCCGATCTGCTCAGCCTCCTCGGCTGCGCGCCGGGCGGCCTTCTCGCCGATCCGCTCGGCCTCGTCCGCCATGCGCTGTTGCTCGACCTCGAGGTCGCGAACATCGTCGAGCGCTTTCATCAGGGCCTTCTCGCGGGGACCAAAGCGCGTTTCGGCGAGAGAGTCTTCAGTCTGGTTGAGCGCTTCGGTCATTGCGTCGATGGTCTGATCGAGACGCGCGAGCGCCTCTTCGGCCGCGTCGAGGTCCCCCTCTGCGAGGGCGCGTCGAAGGTCAGCAAGGGCGTCGGTCGACTCCTGCGCCTGCGCGCTTTGCTGGTTGACGAACTCACTTGGAACATAGTCGGTGGCCGCCAAGAGCTGCTGTTGCAGCGCTCGAATGCGTCGCTCGGCGCGGTCGAGCGCTGCCATGAGCGCCCGCTGCAGCTCGGGGGTTTGTCCGCGACGGAGTTCGGAGATCAGCGATGCGATCTCCCGGCGAAGCTCCTGCATCTCCTTGGCGATCTCCGCGGCATCATTGAGCCGTGATTGGCTGATCAAGTCCGCGACCAGCAAGCTGTCATTCTCGAGCTCGGTGACGAACGACTCCTCGACCCGCTTCTGCGACCGCAGGTCGCTCGCGCCTCGGTACGCGCCTCGCTCGCGCCGCTCGAGCCTCTCGAGCCGCTTGCGCATGTCGAGCAACAGGGGAACCGTGCGGGGCCCTGGGTGGTCCCCCACGTCGAACAAGAGGTCCATCGTTGGACGAAGCGCGGCCGTAACCGAGTCGTATCGCTTCTTTGCGGGGACGGGTCTGTTTTCGACGTCCTGTTCGAGGCGTGCCGCAAGGCTTCCCAGCAGCGCGTCGAGCAGCTTCTCCAATTCGACGATTCGGTCGCGGCGACGCGTGATGTCGGACGCGAGCGTGAGCGTTCGTTCCGGAGACCGTCCGACGCCGGGCCCGTCGATGCGGTTTCCATCTTTGGCCTCGAGCCAGATGATGATTGCATCGGCGGGCGAGAGCGAAAACTCCTCGAGGTAGAGGGTGTGGTCCCCCGCAATACGGCGTTCCGCGTTGTCCGGCGGCCCGAACAGCGGACGACGCAGATGCTCGCCGCTCGGGAGTTTGATGATCAGGGTGAGTTCTTGAACGCCGTAGTCATCGGTCGCGATGTGGCGGAGCGTCACCGGGTCGCGCGCCTCGACAACGAGGTCTTCGGTGGGCTCTGCAAGCACCACCAGCGGCGGCTGATCCGCTTGGACGGCGATGGTGCGGGATTGGTAGTCCTTTCGTCGTTCTCCTGCGGCAGACTCGACGAAGAGGTCGAGCGGCCCTTCCACGTCGGCTACGAATGACGCGAGAAACTGGCCTTGCACGCGATCCGCTTCCACATGGCGCCCGGGAAGCTCGACGATGACGCGGGCGGCGTCGCCGATGGGAGTGACCGCATACTCGACGGTCGTGCCACGCGGTACGACCAGGTGATCCGCGTCCGTAATGTGCTCGCTCTGGCGATTCATGTAGTCCGGAAAGACCAGTACCGCTTCGGTACGCGCGACGACTTGGCTCACACGGACTCCGTCCAGGCCGCCGCTGTCGACATTCAGAAGGGCGTATCGGCCAGCCGCGGGTCGGTCGAGTCCGAGCGACCACCACGACGCGACCCCCACCAACACCACGACCGCGAATGCCGGTTGCAGGACCCATCGCCAAGGGACGAACTTTCGAGCGGGGTAGTGGTCTAGCTCTCGAAGCATGTCGACCCGTTGTGCCACCACCAATTCTCTCGAGAACACGTGCTCGTCTTGGAGCTCGAACGCGGACTGTAGTGGCGACAACAATGCTGGCCGTTGAGCCGCCACGAGTCCGAGCGCCCCGTGGCCCCCGAGTCGGTGAAAGGGCGCAAGCGACCACGCGACGGCTGCCGCGACGACGGCGAATACGACAGCCCAGCCGACGCAAAGCCACGCCACGGGGGTCATCGGCCCCAGAACCCAGGCCACGAGGACGAACGAGGCGAGCCCCGCCACGCAGGCGGCAACGACGATCCGGATTGCAAGCACCGTCGCAGCGGCCATTCGAAGCCGAGCGCGGTATTGCCCGAGTCTCCCGGTCGTCGAACTCACGGCGCTACTGTAGCAGCTCGGCGGGGGCCGGGGAGGGGAGGCGTTTGATGTGCGAAGTGGTCATGTTTCCCTCCCGACCGCCGAAACGAGAAAAGCCGGGCCAGCAAACGCTGGTCCGGCTCTTCCTGGTCTGTGGACAGACGTGGGAGGAAGCTCTTAGAAGCCCATGCCGCCCATGCCGCCGCCGTGGTCGTGTCCGCCGCCCGGCATTGGAGGATCGTCCTTCGGGATCTCGGCGACCAGCGCCTCGGTGGTGAGCATGAGGCCCGCGACCGAAGACGCGTTCTGAAGGGCGCTGCGCACGACCTTGGTCGGGTCGATCACGCCGGCCTTGACGAGGTCTTCGTACTCCTCGGTTGCGGCATTGAAGCCGAACGCTCCCTTGCCCTTGCGGACTTCGTTCACGACGATCGATCCTTCGAGGCCCGCGTTGCCGGAGATCTGCCGAAGCGGCTCTTCGATTGCACGAAGAAGAATGCCCGTGCCGACGCGCTGCTCATCGCTCAGGTCGAGTTTTTCGAGACCCTTCTGCGCACGAATCAGCGCCACGCCGCCACCAGGGACGATGCCCTCCTCGACGGCCGCGCGAGTCGCGTGGAGCGCATCTTCGACGCGCGCCTTCTTCTCCTTCATCTCGACCTCGGTGGCTGCGCCAACCTTGATCACGGCGACGCCGCCGACGAGCTTCGCGAGGCGTTCCTGCAGCTTCTCACGATCGTAGTCGCTGCTGGTGTCCTCGATCTGCTTACGAATGGTATCGATGCGACCGGTGATGTCTTTCTTTTTGCCGGATCCGTCGACGATGGTCGTGTTCTCTTTGTCGATGGTCACGCGCTTCGCACGACCGAGGTCGTTGAGCGTCACGTTCTCGAGCTTGATGCCGAGGTCCTCGCTCACGACGGTCCCGCCGGTGAGAATGGCGATGTCCTCAAGCATGGCCTTGCGGCGATCTCCGAAGCCGGGGGCCTTGACTGAGGCGGTCTGAAGGGTTCCGCGCAGCTTGTTGACGACGAGCGTCGCAAGGGCCTCGCCCTCGACGTCTTCGGCGATGATGATGAGGGGCTTCTGCTGACGGGCAATCGCCTCGAGCACCGGCAGAAGGTCCTTCATGTTCGAGATCTTCTTCTCGACGATGAGGATGTACGGATCCTCGATCTCGGCGACCATTCGCTCTGAATCGGTCACGAAGTAGGGGGAGAGGTAGCCACGGTCGAACTGCATCCCCTCGACGACGTCGAGCTCGGTCTCGAGGCCCTTGGCCTCTTCGACGGTGATGACGCCTTCCTTGCCGACCTTCTCCATCGCTTCTGCGATGATCTCGCCGATCGTGCGATCACCGTTGGCGCTGATCGTACCGACCTGTGCGATCTCCTTCGGATCTTTCGTGTCCTTCGAGAGCTTCTGAAGCTCGCTGACGACGTAAATCACGCCCGCTTCGATGCCGCGCTTGATCTCCATCGGATTGTGACCCGCGGCGACCATCTTGCTTCCCTCACGGAAGATCGCCTGGGCAAGCACGGTCGCGGTGGTGGTACCGTCGCCTGCGATGTCCGAGGTCTTGGAAGCCACCTCGCGCACCATTTGGGCGCCCATGTTTTCGAACTTGTCGGAGAGTTCGATCTCCTTGGCAACCGTCACGCCGTCTTTGGTGACGGTCGGGGCGCCGAAGCTCTTCTCGATCACGACGTTCCGGCCCTTGGGACCGAGGGTGACCTTCACAGCATTCGCCAGGGCGTTGACCCCGCTCAGAATGCGGTCGCGAGCAGCTGTATCGTAGATGATTTCTTTCGCAGCCATGTTCTTCAGTCTCCTATTCGATGATCCCGAGGATGTCGTCTTCGCGGAGGATCAGGTGCTCTTCGCCCTCGATCTTCACTTCGGTGCCGCCGTACTTGCCGAACAGGACGAGGTCGCCCTTCTTCACGGCAAGTGCGCGGACTTCTCCGCTATCGAGAATCCGCCCGGTCCCAACCGCGACCACCTTGGCCTCGATCGGCTTCTCCTTGGCGGTATCGGGAATGATGATCCCGCCCTTAGTTGTTTCTTCTTCCTTGACTCGCTTGACCAGAATCCGGTCATGCAATGGACGAATGGCCATTTAATCCCTCCGTTTCGGGCAGTTAGAGCCCGTGAACTCACTAGCACTCGATGCAATGGAGTGCTGATTGGCGGGCAACGTAATGCGGATTAAGGGTGAGTCAAGGTTTGTTCCCAGGGTTTTTCGGAGCTGAAACCGGGCTTGTTTGCCGGTCCCGCGTTCCCTGCTAGCCTCCGGCGCATATGGCACGCGTCACAGTCGAAGATTGCTTGGAACACCAGGAAAACCGCTTTGCACTCGTCGTACTGGCGGCTCGGCGCACGCGTCAGATCATCAAGGGTGCGCCGCCGCTGGTCGCCAGCAAGAACCGCCCAATCGTCACCGCATTGCGCGAAATCGCCGACCAGAAAGTGACTTTCGCCCGTTCGGTGAGGGTCGCGGTCGAAGAGTACATCGTCGAGACGAAGGCCAACGAAGCCAACTGACTGCCGAGCCACCGCGACCCCCGCGGTGGCGACTCCGAGCGCGCCCGGAATCGCGGCTGGCGCCATCTTTGCAGGACTCGCGGGCCGCAGGTAGCCTGATGCTGGGGAGATGGCTCGCATCAGCATCATGGGGCCGAGTGGGCGCCAGGAGAGGCAGCTCTTTCGGCACAACTCACTCGGCCGGCATCCGCGGAATACGCATCAGGTGTTGGACCGCGTCGTGTCCAAGGAGCACTGCCACATCGAGCTCGAGGGGGACGGGTATGTCCTCAAAGATCTCGGCTCGCTAAACGGAACGTTCGTCAACGGGGACCGCGTGAATCAGCACCGCCTGGCCCCTGGCGATGAAATCACGATCGGCTCTACCCGTATCGTGTTCGAGCCACCCGATCGCGCCGGGCTCCTGACGTTTGATGGCTTGATGACCGAGGACGCGCGCGAGGCCACCAATCGATTCAAGATCGGGGACACCTCCACTGGGCCTCTGATTCAGGCGAAGCTCACGGTGGGCGGGGAAAAAGAGTTCTTCCCGGAAGAGCTCGTTCAAGACGAAGCCAACCTTCGGCGCGACTACGAGAAGCTTCGCGCAAGCTACGAGGTCACCCAGGCGATCGAGGTGGGGACGACTGTCACGGCGCTCTGCAACAAGATCATCGAGGTCGCATTCCGACTGGTGCCCGCCGATCGCGGGGTGATTCTCCTGCACAACGATCAAGGCCACTTGGAGCCGGTGGCAGTGCGGACCGGTGAAGACGTCGATCCCAATCAAGAAGTCATCGTATCCCGCACCGTGCTGGACACGGCCGTGAAGGAGAAAGAAGCCGTTCTCTCGCATGATGCGTCTGCGGACGCGAGGTTCGAAAGCGCGCAGTCCGTGATCATGCAAGGCATCCGTTCGACCATGTGCGTCCCGTTGCTGCACAACGAGAACGTACTCGGTGTCATCATGCTCGACTCCAAACTGGCGACCCACGCGTTCACCGAACGCGACCTTGCCTTGTTCGAGACGGTCGCGAGTCAGGCTGCCGTGGCCGTCCAGAACACGCTGTTCGCGCGCAAGCTCGAACAGGAAGCTGTCACACGAGAACGATTTCGTCGGTTGCTGTCTCCCGCAATTGCGGAGCAGGTGCTGTCCGGAAAACTCGAGGTGAAGCAGGGGGGCGAGCTCCGCGAGACCACGGTCCTCTTTGCCGACATTCGCGGATTCACGAGCATTAGTGAATCTTCGGAGCCGCAGCTCGTGGTCGAAGCCCTCAACGAGTACTTCGAACGCATGGTCGAGATCGTGTTCCGCTACGAAGGCACGCTCGACAAATTCATTGGCGATGAGATGATGGTGCTCTTCGGGGCACCGGTTGCGCACCGCGACGACCCCGTTCGTGCCGTCACGGCTGCCATCGAGATGCAGAAGGCCATGGCGGGTCTCAACGAGCAGCACGTCGCACACGGCTTGCCGCCCTTTCAAATCGGGATCGGAATCAATACCGGCGAGGTCGTCGCGGGCTACATCGGGAGCAGCCAAGCGATGGAATATACCGTCATCGGCGACCCGGTGAATACGGGCTCTCGACTATGCTCGATCGCGAAGCCTTCGCAGATCCTGATCAGCGAGGGGACCGTAGAGCGCTTGGGAGATCGGTTCGAGATCCGTGAGCTTCCCGAATCGATCGTAAAGGGGAAATCGAAACCCGTGCGGACGTTCGAGGTGCTCGGGCCGCGACGCACGAGCTGACGGGAGCCCTTGCCCGGGGACCGAGATGTGCGAAATCTTGGCAGCATGGCTCATCTGGAATTCGAAGCGCCCCTGGTCGAGCTCGAGGAACGCATCGTCGCGCTTCAGACGTTGACCGAGGAAGGGGCGCCCGAGGCGGAAGCGATCGACACGGAGATTCAAACTCTTCGGGCCCAGGCCGAGGGGCTACAGCGACAGCTCTACGCGGGCCTCGACGTATGGAAGAAGGTCCAGCTCAGCCGACATCCCGACCGTCCTTACCTTCGCGACTACGCGGCGCACCTTTTCGAGGACTTCGTGGAGCTTCACGGGGACCGACTCTTCGGTGACGATCCTGCGATCATTTCTGGGTTCGGTCGCTTCGAAGGCGAAATCGTAGCCATCGTGGGACATCAGAAGGGGCGAACGGCGAAAGACAAGGCGCACCGCAATTTCGGGATGGCCCATCCCGAGGGATACCGGAAAGCGATTCGGGTGATGGGTCTGGCCGAGCAAGCGGGGCGACCCATTCTTACCTTCATCGACACCCCGGGAGCGTTTCCGGGGCTGGGGGC
>JBATTM010000393.1:0-26257 GCA_049670545.1 Polyangiales bacterium | reverse complement strand
GAATTAACCCGTCGAAAAAGGGGACTGTCCCCTTTTCCTGTCCCGCGCGTAGGGAGACGGGGGGCGGGCGCAGGGGATGGGCAGCGCAGCGATCGGGGGAGCGAGCGTACTTGGCCGTGTGTCTCGTGAGTCGCGACGGGTCCCGATCGTGAGCACGCCCGTCGCCTGCGTTCGTCCCACGTCTCCCGGTTGATCGCGCCTGAGCACGCCCGTCGCCTGCGGTCGCCCCGCGTCTCCCGGTGACCGCGGCTATTTGCGCTTCATGTGGCCGACGACTTCGTCGAGTTTTGATCGGAGGTCGTCGTTCTCGGGCTCGCTTTGAAGGGCGAGTTGAAGGTTGAGTTTGGCCTGGGGCCAGTCTTCGACCTTGATGGCCTTGTGGGCTCTCGAGAAAAAGACACGGGCCTTGCTAGAGCGAAGCATGACGCCGCCAGGGGGGCGGAGTGTGCGACGGGTTTCGTCGGCTCGGCTTGCCGTGTAGCGCAAGCTGCCTTTCGACAGCCCCTCGTCGTAGATCGCTCGTTTGTCGGAATCGAGGAGAACCCGGTAGGCCTCGGTGCCCAGCTGATAGTACTCCGTGCGGCGATTGGACTCCTCGGGAGGGTCGCCAACGAAGTTGTCTGGGTGGTGCTCCCGAGCGAACCGATGAAACGCCGAACGGATTTGGTCAGCAGTCGCGGTTCGGATGATCCCCAGCACCGCATAGTAGTCGCGCTCTGTTGCCTCGTCCGCCAAGGCTAGGCCCCCATCTTGGTTTCGTGCCGCGAGCGGAGCTCATCGAGCTGGTCGTCGGCGATTTCGCCGATCAACTTGATGGCGACCTGCTGCTGTTGGCCAGTGCCGACATCCTGGGCGCGCACCTGGAGTGTTCCGTCCGCGTCGATCATGAACCGCACCGCGATCTGTACCTTGCCGCGAGCCGCAGGTCGTAGGCCGTCGAGCACGACCTCGCCAAGCAACTGGTTGCCACTGATTTGGCGCGACTCGCCCTGGCAGATCCGCACGACGACGGCTTCCTGCTTGTCGCGCGCCGTCGTGAACATTTTGGTTTGGCCCGCGGGAATCGCGGAGTTTCGACGGATGATGTGCTCACAATAGCCGTCGACCGTCTCGACCCCGAGCGACAGTGGCGTCACGTCGAGAAGGAGCGGCCCCCCAGTGCCCTCGAGTACTGGAAGTGCGCCGGTCACCGTGGCGATGTCCTCGTCGATCTCGACTTCGACTGACTCTGGCGCGGCGCTTTGCAGCTCGAGCGGCGGAGGAAGGGGAGCTTCCTCGACGAGCGAAAGTTCGTCGGCATCGCCGAACTCGGTATCGGCGAGCTCCATCATCAACCCGCTCGGCTCGTCTACGTCGGATGACTTGGTGGTCGTGACGCCCTGCGCGATCTCCATGAGCAGCCCCGAGGCATCCGCCGTGCGCGTCGGCTGAAAGTCGAGTGGGTCCACTGCCTCGGCGACGCGGGTCCGCATGTCCTCGAGCGCCTCTTCCCGCGCGTGCGTCGGCGCATCGACGAGTGGTTCTTCCCGCGTGCGCGTGGGCGTATCGACGACAGGCTCTTCCCGCGATCGAGTCGGGGTGTCGATCAGCCCGTCGTCGCCGATGTCTTCCGTTTTCTTGAGCTGGATTGGAGGCGGCGGAGGCGCCTGCCCGGTAAGCGTGGCCTTCCGTGCGCCTCGCGCCACTGGGGGCGGCGGGAGCGGCGGTCGGTCGCCGATGTTGGTGACCTCATCTTCGAAGTCCTCGCTCAGTGGCGCGCCTCCGGGCGGGTGCACGACCTTCTTGAGCGCAACCTTGCCAAGGGGCGACGTGGGCTTCCGCGCAGGGACGGTCAACGCTTGGGCCTGAAGCGCCGCACCTTGCGCGACGACCAGGTCGGGATCGATGTTCGTCTGTGGCTTCCGACCGAAATACTCGGCCACCATCCGCTGCAGCAGTGGAATACGGGTGGAGCCACCAACGAGAATCACATTGTCGAGCTGAGTCGGGCGGAGGCCGGCCGCCTTCATGGCGTCCTCACAAACGTCGAAGCTCCTTGCCACCAGGGGCTGGGTCATCTCCTCGAGGCGCGTACGCGAGAGCGCGTAGTCCAAGTTGAGGGCAACGCCACCGTCCCCGTACGCGAGTTCCTCGATACAGAGCTTCACTTCCGGTTTGTCGGAGAGCTGGCACTTTGCCCACTCCGCGGCGGCCCGCAGCCGTTCGAAGGCTTGACGGTCTTGTCGCGTGTCATACCGATTGGTCTCGAGAAACCGTGCGGCCATGTCGTCCGCAATGAGATTGTCGACGTCATCGCCACCGAGAAACGTATCGCCTGCCGTGGCAAGCACTTCAAAGACGTCGCCGGAGAGTTGGAGAATCGTGATGTCGAATGTGCCGCCACCGAGATCGTAAACGGCCACCCGCTCATTCGACGTCTTGTTGTATCCGTACGCCAGTGCCGCTGCCGTCGGCTCATTTAGGATTCGGAGCACCTCGAGGCCGGCCACACGTCCCGCCGCCTTGGTCGCGCTGCGCTGAAGCTCGTTGAAGTTGGCGGGCACCGTCACCACCGCGTGCTCGCACTCACGGCCGAGGGACTCTTCGGCAACTTGGCGCACATGACGGAGCACGAACGCACTGATCTCGCTCAGCGTGTACGTCTCTCCTCGAGCGGAAACCAACACGCCGCCGCCTGGCCCCTCGGAGAACTCGAACGGGAACCGCCCCTGGGCCTGTTTGACCTCGTAGCTCGTGTACGGGCGCCCGATCAGTCGCTTGATCGATGACACGGTATTGGCCGCGTCGAGCAACCTTCGTTCCTTCGCGGCCGTGCCGACAAGCACGTCGCCGCTTGGATGGAACGACACGACGGACGGGATCAGCTTCGAGCCATCGGCATCCGCCAACACCTTGGTGCCAGACGGGTCTGCAATCGCAACCACGGAATTGGTCGTTCCAAGGTCGATCCCAATGACGGGTCCTTTGCTCACGATCGTCTGGCCCCCAAGAAAACCCCCCGGTTTTTCACCTGATCAGGATAACGGTTTGTTTCGCGGATTACACGTTTCCAGGCTCAGAGGGCCCATTTTCCTGGGGTTCTTCACCCTCTTCGTCGTCAGTCTCCGCTACAGGCTCCACATCGACGACCTGTTCGCCGTCCCGAAGGCGAATCACGCGAACCCCCTGGGTATTGCGGCCAGTCTCGCGGATCTCGGAAACTCGAGTGCGGATGACCTGCCCACCATTGGTAATCACCATCAACTGGTCCTCGGTACATACCAGCCGAAGCTTCACCAGAGCGCCGTTTCGCTCCGAGGTGTCCATGGCAATGATGCCCTTGCCCCCTCGGTTCTGGGCACGCCATTCCGCAACCGGCGTGCGCTTGCCGTAGCCATTCGCGCTGACCGTAAGGACCTGTGCGAGCCCTTCGTCTTCGATCACATCCATCCCGATGACGAAGTCGCCCTCGCGAAGGTCGACGCCCTTCACCCCCATCGAGTCACGGCCCATCGCGCGCACGTCTTCGATTGGAAACCGAATGCTCATTCCGAGGGAGGTGCCAATCAAGACGTCCTGGCCTGGCGTGACGATGCGCGCCGCGAGAAGCTCGTCGGTCTCGTCGATCGCCACCCCAATGATCCCCGTCTGTCGAATGTTCTCGTACGCGGCGAGGTTGGTGCGCTTGACGCGTCCGCGCCGCGTGCAGGTGATCAAGTATCCGTCTTCGACGAACTCGCGAACAGGCAGGATGGCGGCGACGCGTTCGTCGCCCCCCATTCCCACGAGGTTGACGACCGCCCTTCCCCGCGCGGTGCGGCCGGTCTCGGGAATCTGGTAGACCTTCTTGAGGTACGCCTTCCCTTTGTCACTCAGGAACACGATGTTCGCATGCGCGTTCACGACGAAGACCCAACTTACGAAGTCCTGGTCGCGCGTGTCCATGGCTCGAAGACCCTTGCCCCCGCGGCCTTGGGCGCGGTACTCGCTCAGCGGCACGCGCTTGATGTAGCCGGCATGCGACACCGTCACGACGACTTCCTCGTCCGGCACCAAGTCTTCGATCGAAATGTCGCCTTCGGCCTCGACGATCTCAGTGCGCCGCGCATCGCCGTAACGCTCTCGAATCTCGTCGAGCTCTTCGACGATGACCTTGTCGAGCAGCTCGCGGCTTCCGAGGATGGCCTCGAGCTCCCTGATCGAGTCGCAAAGAGAACCGTATTCGGTCGCGAGTTTCTCCCGCTCTAGGCCAGTCAGCCGCGAAAGGCGCATCTCGAGGATCGCCTTGGCCTGCCGCTCTGAGAGCAGGTAGTCGCCGCGTCCCTTGGCAGCCTCGATTTCCTCCTCAGGTCGGCCGGCACGACGAACAAACTCCTCGAGACCGCTCAGCGGAAGCTCCATCAGCCGCGATCGCGCCTGCTCCGGATCTTTCGAGGAGCGAATGGTACTGACGACGAGATCGACATCGGTAACCGCCATCCCGAGGCCTTCGATGATTTCACGCTGCGCTTGCGCTTGGCGGAGATCGAACCGAGTGCGGCGAACCACGACTTCGCGTCGGTGCTCGATGAATGCCAGCAGCATCGACTTGAGATCGAGGACCTCGGGGCGCTGCTTCACGATGGCAAGGCAGTTGTAGCCGAACGTGCTCTGGAGCGCGGTCATCTGGTAGAGCTTGTTGAGGACGATTTCGCCGTGGGCGTCCCGCCTGAGCTCGATCACGACGCGGAGGCCGTCCCGATCCGACTCGTCGCGAATATCGCTGATGCCCTCGAGCCGCTTCTCTCGGACGAGGTCAGCAATCTTCTTGAGAAGCTCTGCTTTGTTCACCTGAAACGGAATCTCGGTGACCACGATCATCTCGCGATCGGATTTGCCGGCCATCTCCTCAATCGAGGCCCGTGCGCGCATGACGACTCGCCCGCGCCCCGTGCGATAGCCGAGTCGAATTCCGGAAGTTCCGTAGATGTAACCCGCGGTCGGGAAGTCGGGCCCCTTCACGCCTTCGCGACCCGTCTCGGGGTCGTCGGTCGTGATGTCGTCGATCGTGAGCTCTGCATTGCCCATCAGACGCACGGTGGCGTCGACCACTTCGCGGAGATTGTGCGGCGGAATGTTGGTCGCCATGCCGACCGCGATGCCTCCCGATCCGTTGATCAGAAGGTTCGGGATTCGGCTTGGGAGGACGAGTGGCTCGTGTTCCGAGTCGTCGAAGTTTGGACCGAAGTCGACCGTTTCTTTTTCGATATCGGCGAGGAGCTCGGATGCCAGCCGATGCATCCGGACCTCCGTGTAGCGCATGGCGGCCGGAGGGTCGCCATCCACGGAACCGAAGTTGCCTTGGCCATCCACGAGCGGGTACCGCATCGAGAATTCCTGGGCCATGCGAACCAGCGCGTCGTAGACCGCGCTGTCGCCATGGGGGTGATACTTGCCCAGGACGTCGCCCACGATGCGCGCGCTCTTCTTGTAGGAACCGTTCCACTGCACCTTCTGCTCGTGCATCGAGTACAGGATCCGTCGGTGCACCGGCTTGAGGCCGTCTCGTACGTCCGGAATCGCTCGCCCAATGATGACGCTCATCGCGTAATCGAGGTACGAGCGCCGCATCTCGTCTTCGAGATTGACTGGATGCTTCTGTGGTGACTCCGCCATTAATTACCGCTCCCACGCGCTGCTCCCCTGGGTGCAACGCCGGCGCGAAGCTACCACGCGACCACGGCAGCTGCACGCACTCTCAGCGGCCCTCAAGTGCTGTTTTTTGGCCGGTTCCGTGGAAGTCTCGTAAACCCGAAGGAGGGGCACAGCGACACGCGAAATGGACACAGCAATGCGCGATCTGGAACGTATCGAAGAACGTTCCTCGGAAGAGGGAAATCGAGTGTTGATGCTGTCCGGAGTCGGGCTCGTCGCGGCGATCGGCATCGTCGTCGGCGCGGTCGCCGCCTTACCCGAGCAAAGCGAGTCCCAGGCCGAGGACCCGCTGCAAGCCTTGCTCTTCGAGGATGCGATGGCCGCCGGAGGCACACCTGAGGAGTCGGAAGAGGACCAGGTGATCGATCCCGAAACACTGAGCTTTCCCACGACCTTAGTGACCGAATCTCGCCCAGAGGTTGCCGCCGCGATGGCCGCTGCAGCCGCGGAACTCGCACATCTCGACCCGCTCGGCAGTCCCCCACCTCGGTCCAAGATCGCGGCAGGCCTCCCGGCAGCGGTGACGGCCGGCCCTGACCGTGAAGTCGTCGAGATGGCGGCGATCCGCGATCCACTGGTGGCAGCCACCGTGCCGAAGCGAACCACGAGCTCGCCAGCCGGCCACGAAGGCCTCTACACCCTGCAAGTGGTCAGCTACCGCGACCCGCAGGAGGCCCAGGTGTTCACAGACGCCCTCCGCAAGCGTGGCCACGCCTCCTATGTCACGCGCAGCACCATCGAAGGACTCGGCACGCATTGGCGCGTACGTATCGGCCCCTTCGAGTCCCGACGCGAAGCGCAAGCGTACCGGACGACATTCGAACACGAGGAAGGAATGAACACCTTCATCGTGCGAAGGCGCGACTGACGATGCGGCTCGTCCGCGAACTCATCTGGATCGCGGCGGCGCTTCTCGCGATGGCTCTTGGTGGATGTGAGGAGGTCCGAATGGTCCTCGACGCTGTCCTCGATCCGGACGACGACTCGCAGGCAGGCGGCACGCAACCGCTCACCACGCCCGTCACTGACGCCGAGGGTGCCGAAACCCGCCCCGAAGACTCCGTTGCGCGGTCCGAGACCGAGGTCATCACGTTCAGTGCGATCATCGACAACCCCGAGATGACACGCGAGCAGCGAATCGAAGCGCTCCTGAACCTCGACCCCGCAGCGCTTCAGAGCCCCTCCGGAGCGAGAGGCATGCCATCGGCACAGCAACCGCAACCCGCTGCGCGCCCTCGGGAGCACACACCCTCGAGGCACGAAGTCGCCGCTGCCCGCCGTCGTGTCCCGATCGTGATGTACTCGACGAGCTGGTGCGGGGTCTGCAAGCGAGCCCGCGCGTACTTCGAGCGCGAGAGGGTCGATTTCGTGGAGTACGACGTCGACCTTAACGCGCGCGCCCGCGTGGAGTACTTGCGACTGAATCCGCGGCGAAGCGTCCCGACGATCAAGGTCGGAGAGCAGGTGATCGTGGGCTTCAGCGAGGAATCGTTTGAGCAGGCGCTCGACAGCGCCGTTGAGGCACGGTTGAACTAGCGGCACGGCTTGAGTAGGCTCCGGCCTCCCTCATCCAAAACCGAAAGGCCAGCCGATGCTCGTACGCGCCCGATTGATGCTCTTCGCCCTCCTCACAGTCGCGTCCATGACAGCCACTGTCGCGGAGGCACAGTCTCCCGTACTCAACCGGGTACTCAAGAGCGGCGAGCTCCGGGTGGGCATGTCCGGCGACCAACCCCCGCTCAACATGATAGACAAGAGCGGAGAGATGATGGGCTTCGATGTGGATGTTGCCGAAGGGCTCGCACACGCGCTTGGCCTCGAACTCAAGATCGTGCAGATGCCGTTCGGTCAGCTCCTCGGCGCCCTAAAGAAGGGCAAGGTCGACATGGTGATCTCGGGTGTCGACATCACCGCCGCGCGGACCAAAGACTTTCTGTTCGTGGGTCCGTACTTACTTTCCGGCAAGTCGCTTCTGACGACATCTCAGGCGCTCGCCAACGCAGAAACAGTCGATGACATCAACGAGGGTGACTTGAAGTTCGTGGCTCTCGCCAACTCGACGAGCGAGGCTTTCATCAAGCGCTACATGCCCAAAGCAAAGTTCACTCCCGTCAGCGACTACAAGATGGGCGTGAAGAAGGTGATGGCCGGAGAAGCCGACGCGATGGTCGCCGACATGCCAGCCTGCATGCTCGCCGTGCTCCGAAATCCGGACTCAGACTTGGTGACGCTGTCCGAGCCGCTCTCGGTAGAGCCCATGGGAATCGCCGTCTCCGCCAAAGACCCGAAGTTCTACAACTTGATCGACAACTTCATCGATGCCTTTGAAGGAACCGGCATTCTCTCCGAACTTCGGGCGCTCTGGTTCGACAACGGCGACTGGATCGAAGAGTTGCCCTAGAGCGAGTCGAGTCTGGGCTCACCGGACGAGATACTCGCGCAGCGCTTCTCGGGCGACGAAGCTCGCCTTGATGTGCCACTTGGGCTCGTTCACGACGAGGCTGGCGACGGCGATTTTCGGGTCGTCGACAGGGGCGAACCCGACCCACCACGTGTAGCGACGATACGGATCGCTTCGACTCAGTGTACCGGTCTTCCCCGCCACCGCGATCCCTGGCAGGAACGGGCGACCCTTCGGGTCCCAAAACGCTTTCTTCGCCGTGCCGTGGGTCACCGTCCGGGTCATCATCTCGCCGGCCAGCCGGGCGGTCTGGCGAGGGAGCACCTGCCGATACATCCGTGGCGCATGTTCGTATAGGGTTTGCCCCTGGGGCCCCTCGATGTGATCGACAATCGCGGCGTAGGGCATCCCGCCGTCGTTCGCGATCGTCGACGCGAGAAGTGCGCCATGAAGCGGTGACAACTGACTGTGCCAGAAACCCGCCGCCATACGCGCTCGCTCGAGGCGGCTTTCCGGGACGTCGGCGGGACTCGGCGTCGCCGGCAAGTCGAACGGAAGCCGCTGACCGAAACCGAACGCGGACACGTATTGCGTCATGCTCGCTTCACTCAAGTGACGGTCGGCGAGCTTCGCGAAGATCGCGTTGATCGAGTAACCGAGGGCGTCCGCGAGCGTCGCGCACCATCGGTCGCGCTTCGGGCTATCCACGAGATCGGCAGGTCCGAGGCCCCGCATTCCGCCCCCGTAGCAGACTGACGTCGACGTCTTAACCCCCGCATCGATCAATGCCGAGGCCGTGATGATCTTGAAGACAGACGCCGCAGGAGGTGCTGGATCCGTCACGACATCGACGCTGTCCCCCTTGCCAGCTTCATAGCCGACGTAGGCCAACACCCGTCCCGTGCTCGGTTCGATCGCAACGAGACCGCCTGCGGGAACATCGTACTTCCGGAACAGTCCTTGAATGTGTGTCTGCAGGGCGGGATCGACGGTGAGAACTGCCTTGGTGCCGTCCCTCCGGGGCACGACCCACTGTTCTTGCACGGGTCTTGCCCGGTCGATGTCGACATCTGCGAAGGGCGGCGCTACCGCGCGCGCCACCTGCGTGGACGCACGCTGGGCTGAGGGCGGGCTGGCGAGCAGCACGGGAGGGGCGCCAAGGACGACGGCGCAGATGCCCAGCCCCCATAACCAGGAGTGAGAGAAGAGGTCACGCACGCCCCCACGCTAAGAGACCTCCCTGCTTGGGGTCAACAAACTCAACGTTCCGTGAGTCCGCTCGCACTGGAACACGGTTCCAGGATCTGACGTCCGCCTCCCGGCCGCTGTATAATGGGAAGGTGCAGTTCCGCGACCAAAGCACCAACGCGAGCCAAACCGTGTTGACGGAGGCGACCGACGCGCGCTCGTCGAACGACAACGTCGACAACGGATGCCTCATCGTGATCTACGGACCCGACATGGGTCGGCGGGTGCACGTTGGCACTGAACCCCTGATCATCGGCCGCTCCCCACAATGCGAGATTCAGATCGACCAGGAGAGCGTCTCGCGAAACCACTGCCGCATCCGGCTGCACGACGGCGACTTCCGCGTGCGAGACCTGGACTCGACCAACGGCACGTACGTCAATGACGACCCCGTCGAGGCCGAGGGCCGCCTTCGGCACGGGGATCAACTCAAAGTCGGACGCACCATTCTGAAGTTCATCGTCGGCGATGACATCGAGGTCCAGTACCACGAAGAGATCTACCGACTCATGACGACCGACGGGCTCACGCAGCTGCACAACAAGCGGTACTTCGATGAGATGTTGGACAAAGAGGTCGCGCGCGCGAAGCGGTACAAGCGTGGCTTCTCGCTTCTCGTCTTCGACATCGACCACTTCAAGCACATCAACGACACATACGGTCACCTCGCGGGAGACGCGATCCTGCGGCAGCTCGGTGCCGTCATTCTCGGACGCCTTCGCCGCAACGACGTGGTCGCACGAATCGGTGGCGAGGAGTTCGCGCTGATCACTCCGGAAGTCGGAGTCGACGGAGCGGCCGAACTCGCTGGTAAAATCAACCGATTGATCCGAGACACACGTTTCGAGTTCGAGGGTGCACGGGTCCAAGTCACCGTGAGCGTCGGTGTCGCCGAGTGGCAGTCCCATTTCGACGACCCGGAGGATCTCTTCAAAGCCGCCGACGACAAGCTTCTCGAGGCAAAGCGCTCGGGTCGTGACCGCGTCTGTCTCTAGAGCGGGTGTTGAGACTGGCCCTAGTCGGAATAGCTCGTGCGCGACGGGGGCGACCATCGATGCGCACCGCGCTGCGCCATGAGAGCCGCGAACTCGACGAAGGCCAAGAGGATCACCCGTAGAGAGGCTCCGCTCTGCGTCCCGCTCCGCCGCGGCAGGTGGGAGACTGGAACCTGCGCGATCCGCATTCTCGAGCGGCGCGCCTGGTAGAGCAGCTCGGCACTGATCAGCGCGCCGTCGCTGCTCAGCGTCGCCGAGCGCAACAGACGCTGCGGCACCAGCTTGAACGCGCAATTGACGTCGCGAATTTGAAGCCCAAATGCAGCGTTGACCAGCCCGGTCCACGATCGCCCCCACAACGCCCGCCAGCGCCCATCGCTTCTGCTCCGTCGGTACCCGGCAACGACGTCATGACTGCGGAGCAACGCAGCCGCCCGTGGAAGGTCGCGAAGATCGAACTGGCCGTCCCCGTCGGTGAGAAATACGTACTCGTGGGACGCCTGCGCGAGGCCCGTTCGGACCGCGGCACCATACCCGCGATTTACCTCGTGGCGTACCATCGCGAGTTCGGGCACGGCGTCACCCAGGCGGTGGAGCACCTCGGGCGTACCATCCGTGCTCCCATCGTCCACGACGACGATCTCGAGCTGCGATGCAAGCGATCGCCCGACTGCTGCGGCTTCTCGCACCACGTCTGCGATGTTGCCTTCTTCGTTAAAACAGGGAACGACGACGGAAAGATGCATGGACAGCGAGCCTAATTCGCGAGGTGGGCGGCTTCAAACACCGTGGAGCCCGATTGCGGACGCCTCCGTATATCCCCACTGGGGGGACCCTTGCCAGGGAAATGGTGCGTGGCTATGTTCGCGACAGTCTCGGAAAAACTTGGGTTCCCCCCTAGTTGGAGTAGAAGAAACGCATGAGCGACGACGAAACCATTCCATCGATGCCGCCCCCCGATGCCGGCGAAATTGAGTTCGGTGATGTCCTGCCCGTCCTGCCGATCCGCAACGCGGTTCTGTTCCCGGCAGCGGTTGCGCCGTTCGACGTCGGCCGCGAAAAGTCGGTCGCCCTCGTCGAGGATATCGAGAATCTCGACCAGCCAATCATCGCGATCATGGCGCAGCGGGATCCCTCGACCGATGATCCGGGCCAGGACGATCTGTACCCCGTTGGTGTCGCTGCGCGTGTTCTCAAGGCGCTCAAGCACAGCTCCGGGAACTACAGCCTGATCCTCCAAGGGCTCGTCCGGATCCGCATGGAGCAGGTGGTCGACAAGGACCCGTACATCAAGGCACGCGTCACGCGGCTTCCCGAGATCCCGGCCGAGGACGTCGAAAGCGAGGCGCTCGCGATGAGCCTTCGGGACATCGCCAAGCAGGTCATCCAGCTGATGCCAGAGCTTCCGCGTGAAGCCGGCTCGCTCATCGACTCCATCCAAGAACGAGGGCAGCTCGCCGATCTCGTCGCCGCGAACCTAGACGCGCCCGTGGACGAGAAGTCGCAACTCCTCGAAACACTCGATCCGAAAGAGCGCATTCGCAAAGTCCTCCGACTGCTCACGCGGCAGCTCGAAATCCTCAAGATGCGCGAGCGAATCAACTCGCAGATCAAAGAGGAGATGGGCAAGAACCAGCGAGAGTACGTGCTGCGTCAGCAACTCAAGGCAATCAAAGAAGAGCTCGGGGAAGAAGAAGGCGATCAGGGCGATCTCGACGTTCTCGAAGAGCGAATTACCAAGGCCGACTTGCCCAGCGAAGCCGACAAGGTCTCGCGAAAACAGCTCAAGCGCCTTCGCCAGATGCAGGTGGGCTCCGCGGAGTACACGGTTGTCCGAACCTACATCGATTGGATTCTCGACATCCCATGGTCGAAGCAGACCTCCGACAACATGGACATTGCGGCAGTGCGCAAGGTCCTCGACGAGGATCATTCTGGCCTCGAAAAGGTCAAGAAGCGCATCGTCGAGTACCTCGCCGTGCGGAAGCTCAAGACCGACAAGAAGGGGCCAATCTTGTGCCTGATCGGCCCTCCAGGTGTGGGTAAGACCTCGCTCGGCCGGTCGGTCGCGCGCGCCCTCGGGCGAAAATTTCACCGCATCAGTCTCGGCGGTGTGCACGACGAGGCGGCGATCCGCGGTCACCGTCGAACCTATGTAGGTGCCCTTCCCGGTCAGATCATCCAGGGGATGAAGAAATCGAGCACGATCAATCCGGTCTTCATGCTCGATGAGATCGACAAGATCGGCCACGACTTTCGGGGCGACCCCGCGGCAGCTCTGCTCGAGGTCCTCGATCCCGAGCAGAACGACACGTTCAGCGACCACTACCTCGAAATCCCGTACGACCTCTCGAAGGTGATGTTCATCGCCACGGCCAACGTTGGCGACACAATCCCGGCCCCGCTTCGGGATCGCATGGAAATCATCGAGATCCCGGGCTACACGCGGCGCGAGAAGCTGGACATCGCCTTGGTGCACCTGCTTCCGAAGCAGCTCGAAGAACACGGCATCGGGGCCGAGACCGTTCAGCTCGAAAACGCCGCACTCGAGTCGATTATCGACCACTACACGCGCGAGGCCGGTGTTCGAAGCTTGGAGCGCCAAATTGCGAGCGTGATTCGCGGAGTCGCCGTGAAGGTCGCCGAAGGTGAGAAGGGCCCGTGGACGATCGCGGACGAAGAGGCCCTACGTCCCTACCTCGGCCCGCCACGCTTCTCGTCGGAGGTGGCCGAGCGCACCGCCGAGACAGGTGTCGCCACGGGACTCGCATGGACCTCGGTCGGCGGCGAGATCCTCTTCATCGAGTGCACCAAGATGCACGGCACTGGCAAGCTTCAGCTCACCGGCCAGCTTGGGGACGTGATGAAGGAGTCCGCACAGACCGCAATGAGTTACGTCCGAACGCGGGCGAAGTCATTTGGGATCGCGGAAGATTTCCTCGAAACGAGCGACATCCACATCCACATTCCCGCAGGCGCGATGCCGAAGGATGGTCCGAGCGCTGGCGTCACGATGATGACGGCAATCGTCTCGCTGCTCACCGGGCTTCATGTCCGCCACGATGTGGCGATGACTGGCGAGATCACACTTCGCGGCCGCGTGCTCCCCGTGGGCGGCGTGAAGGAGAAGGTCCTTGCAGCGCATCGCGCTGGCATCAAACGAGTCATCCTTCCCGAAAGGAACGCGGCGGACCTCGAAGAGGTTCCCGAGGAGATCCGTGAAACACTCGAGTTCATCCCGGTGTCGAAGATGGATGCGGTGCTAGCCAACGCGCTGGTCGACCCGGATTCACTCGAGCTCGACCTCGCCGACCCGCGCCCCGAAAAAGGTCAGGGCGGGGGCGTCCAGGCGAACCCGTAGCGTCGTGATTCCCACGGGCGGTTGCCCCAGGACGGTGCCCCCCCGATGGGCTCCGTGATACGCTCTTCGCCATGTCAGCAGTAAAGACTGCGGTGTTGGGCGCCGGCTCTTGGGGAACCGCACTCGCGAAACAGTTGGCCGACCAAGGACACCCGACGAGGCTCTGGGCGCGGCGTGAGGCCATGGCCGGGGCCATTCAGTCGACACGAGAGAATCAGGCCTACCTGCCTGGGTTCACCCTTCCCGACACGCTCGAGGCCACCGCAGACCTCGGGTTCGCGCTCGACGGGGCGGAACTCATCGTTTGCGTCGTCCCCACACACGGGATCCGAGACGTGCTGCAAGAGGTCGCTTCTGTAATCCCAACTGGGGTCCCGATCGTGAGCGCGATCAAGGGCATCGAGAACGAAACCCTCATGCTGGTCTCGGAGATGTTCGAGGACGTACTGCCATCCTCCCACCACGCGCAACTCACATTCCTCGGGGGCCCGAGCTTCGCGAAAGAAGTCGCTGCCGGAGTCCCGACTGCCGTGTGCGTAGCCGGACGCGATGGGGGCATGGTCTCGCGTGCGCAGTCGGCGTTCACCACTGGCCTGTTCAGAGTCTACAGCACGGAAGACGTCATCGGAGTCGAGCTTGGCGGGGCTTTGAAGAACGTCGTCGCGATCGCCGCAGGCATCGCGGATGGCCTTGGTTTCGGCCACAACACACGTGCCGGGTTGATCACGCGCGGGCTAGCCGAGATTTCACGTTTGGCGATCGCCATGGGTGCCAACCCATTGACGCTTGCCGGCTTGGCAGGCATGGGCGACCTCGTATTGACGTGCACGGGAGATCTGTCGCGAAACCGAAACGTCGGGCTTCAGCTCGGGCAAGGCAAGTCGCTCGATGAAATCCTCGGCAGCATGCAGATGGTGGCCGAGGGGGTGCGCACCACACGAAGTGCGAACGCTCTGTCTGAGAAAATCGGCGTCGAGATGCCAATCACACAAGAAGTCTACGCAATGCTGTACGACGGCAAGCCCGCGCTGGAAGCCGTCGGCGACTTGATGAAGCGACCGATGCGAGCCGAACGCGAGTGATGGAGGGAGGGCGCTTTCGAACCGTGTATCTGTTCTTGGTCCCCGCGATCATCATCGCGGCTGGGATCCTCGGCTACTACACCATCACCTCGGCCCGCGAGTACACGGCTCTGGGCGACAACGCGATCGCGCGATCACTACTCTCGGTTGCGCAACAGCGTGTCCAGCAAGTCGAGAACCAAATCGCCAGTGCGGATCGGGCAGCGATGAACCTGATCAACCCGAACGACTCGAGCACCATCGACTCCATGTGGCTTCCACGGGCGGAGAGCAGGACCCCCAGCGTGAAGGCGATGCTTCTCATCGACGCGCAGGGCGACGTGCTGCAATGGGCGAGCACCGACGATCGAAAGACCCGCCGAGGTTTCTTGCGAACCTTTCGCCAAGATCTCGCTCCCGAACTGGACCTAACCGATCAGTCCGGCGGACCGCTGCGCCACCTGCACGCCAACGTCGACGGCAAGAGCTACTTGTTGTCGTACCAAGGCTTCGAGACGCAGGACGGCCAGGTCACCTACGTCGTCGTCTACCACGACACCGACGCGTTGGTGAGCGACATCTTCCCAGAGATGTTCGTCTCCGACGACAACACTCCTCTCTACAACGTGGTGGACGAGAACAACCAGCTCGTGTTCGGCCCCGACCTCGCCGAAGCCGGCGTGTACACGGTTGATCACCGTTTCCCCACGACGCTCTACCTCTGGCGTCTCCAAGTCGCGCCACGCGAAGCTGCGCTTCTCAGTGCGCAGGGCCGCTCGCGACTGCGAGGGGAAGTCGCCCTTCCCGTGATGGCGTTCGCGATCATCTTGCTGAGCGCCATCTTCTTCATCTACGCGGCGGAGAAGGAGCGACGGCTCAATCAGTTGAAGAGCGAGCTCATGGCCAACGTGTCACACGAGCTCAAGACGCCGCTGTCGGTCGTTCGAATGTTCGCCGACATGCTTCGAAGCGGGAGAGTGCCGAGCGAAGAGCGGCGAACCGAGTATCTCGACATCATCTGCCGAGAGACCGAACGCCTCACGTCGCTAATCGAGAACCTTTTGGATTTTTCCGCGGTCGAGGGCGGCAAGGGACCGTACAAGCTCAAACGGGGTGACCTCGGCGACGCCGTCCAACGTGCCCTCGACGCGTTTCGCTATCGCGGTGAGCAGGACGGCGTTGACGTTCGGCTCGTGACTTCCGGCGCGCTTCCCCCTGTTCTTCTCGATCAGGAAGCAGTGGCCTTGGCCGTCATCAACCTGCTCGACAACGCCGTGAAATACGGGGGTCAGAGTCCTGTGGAAATCGAGCTCACCCCTCGGCGGTCGGCTGTGGACGTGGCGGTCCGCGACCACGGCCCCGGGATCCCCAAGGAAGCACTTCGGCACGTCTTCGAGCGTTTCTATAGGGGAACGCACGAACACCCGACCCGGGGGTCGGGCATAGGACTGTCGCTCGTCAGACACATCGCCCAGGCGCACGGAGGCCGGGCCTGGGCCCGGAACGCCCAGGGTGGTGGTGCGATTGTCGGGTTCTCGGTGCCGCTCGCAGGCCCCGACGCGTCCGCTGCCTGAGTCCGGGCGGCCTCTCCGCGAAGAAGGTGTTATGGTCCGGCCAATGTCTAGTGACGGACGCGGCATCTTGCTCGTAGAAGATGACCCGGCACTCGCCCTAGGTCTCTCCGACTCTCTGCGCTTCGAGGGGTATCGAGTCGTGCACACGGCCAAGGGCGAAAAAGCGATCGAGCTGGCCGCCTCGGAGGACGTCGATTGCGTGATTCTCGACCTCATGCTCCCCGACATGAATGGCTACCAGGTCTGCCAAACCATCAGGGCGCAGGATCCGATCCTTCCGATCGTGATGCTCACAGCAAGGAGTCAGGAGTCGGACAAGATACGAGGGCTCGAGGCGGGCGCGGACGACTATGTCACGAAGCCGTTCTCGATCGGAGAACTGGTTGCCCGGATCCGGGCACTCTTTCGCCGTGCGGGGCGCTCGGTTCGACCATCCCAGAGCGAGATTCGCATCGGTGACGTGAACGTGGAGACTGGCTCGCAAACCCTCACGACCCCGAACGAGACCATGCACCTGTCGTTCTACGAGGTGGAGCTTCTCAAGTTCCTTTGGGAGCGCGAAGGTGAACCGGTGTCTCGCGACGAGATCCTCGAGAAGATTTGGGGGCTCGAAGCGGGCCCCAACAATCGCACGGTCGACAACTTCGTCGTCAAACTGAGGCGAAAGATCGAACCCAAGCCTGACAGGCCCGTGCACATCCTCACGGTCTACGGCGTCGGCTACAAGCTGATTTGCTAGCGCATGGGGAGCGGTCTCACCTATCTCCTTTGGTACGTGATGTGTGGCGCGGTCGTCGCGATCACCATCGCTGTCGGCGTCGGGCTGTTCTTTTTGGGCAAGAGACGCGAGAAACGCGAACGCCGCGAAAAACCGCCGTCTTGACCGATGCAAGTGGGCTGCGTACAAACAACGCGCTTTGCTGCAGGCGCTGGCGCATGAGGAGAATTCTTGCCACCCAAAGAACATCGAGGCCGCCTTGGCCGTATTGTGGTGATCGTCGTCTATTCGATCGCTCTGTCGTACCTCGTCATCGTTGGCTTCACTTCGGTCATCCCGCAGGTCTTCTGGCCCGAGAGCGATGCCTCCTTCGACGTCAGCTGCGACGAAGGGCTTCGGCTCCTGTTGACGGACCTCGAGCGACTTCGGCTCGAGTATCTGAGCGAAAACGTTCTCGACGATTCGGAACTCCGATCCGCACTCGAACCTTGGGACCTCAAGCTCAACGCCCTCCGCGGACGCTGTGATGAAGACAAAGTCGATCTCTTGAACAAGTACCGATACCGCGTGGAGCTCAACCTTCAGCGATACGTCCGAGAAGACGCACCTTTCGCCAACCGCGTCGCCGAGGCCCTGACCCCGACGCCCAACACAACACCCCACAACCCAACGGAACTCAATCCATGACCGAGGCTCTTGCCCAGGATGCCCCCCAGACGTTTGCGGATCTGGGCCTGCACGACACCGTGCTCAAGGCTCTCACCGAACTCGGATGGGACACTCCGACTCCAGTCCAGCGTGACTCCTATCCGATCGTCATCGAAGGAAACGACGTCATCGTGCAGTCCAGAACGGGTACGGGAAAGACCGGCGCGTTCGGGATCCCCCTCGTCGATCGATTGATCACGGAGGACGGCGACGAGCAGGCATTGATCCTGGCCCCTACCCGCGAGCTTGCTCTGCAGAGCGCGCGCGAAATCGAGAAGATCGGGGCACACCGTGACGTCCAGACGGTGGCGGTATACGGGGGCGCCTCGATGGAACGGCAGGTCGCCGCGCTGCAGAAGGGCGCTCGAGTGATCAGCGGTACCCCAGGGCGCGTCCTGGATCACCTAAAACGCGGGACGATCGACGCCTCTCGCCTCCGTGTCCTGGTCCTCGATGAAGCTGACGAGATGCTGTCGATGGGCTTCGCCAAGGAGCTCAACGCGATCATCGAACGGCTCCCCGAGAAGCGCCAAACCCTCCTGTTTTCCGCGACCGTCGACCGCGCGATCAAGCGCGTCGCCGAACGTCACATGCGGGACCCGGTGTTCCTCGGTTTTTCGGGCGACCACGTAGGCGCACTTGGGATCAAGCACTTCGTCTACATGCTCAGCGGGATGGGTAGGGTCCGGAACTTGATTTCGATCCTCGAAATCGAGGATCCCGAAAGCGCGTTGATCTTTTGTAACACCAAGGCGGAGACGGAAGAGGTCTCCGCCGCCCTCAAACGCGGTGGCTTCAACGCCGAGTGGATCAACGGGGATCGCCCGCAGCGCGAGCGCGAGGAGGTGTTGGCTCGAACGCGCAACAACGAAGTGAGGTTCTTGGTGGCTACCGATGTCGCCGCCAGGGGAATCGATGTCTCGCACCTCACCCACGTGATCAACTTTCATCTTCCGGAGAATGTGGAGCAGTATGTTCACCGAACGGGGCGCACGGGACGCGCCGGGCGAACCGGCACCGCGATTTCTCTCGTAGGCCCGAACGAGCTTGGCATCCTGTACTACCTACGCCTGCAGTACCGTATCTTCCCGGTCGAACGCACATTGCCGAGCGCCGGGGAAGCGAAGACCAGAGCGGAAGCGGATCGCATCGCCATGATCGACCTCGCCTACCCCAATGCACCGAGCGAGGAGAACCTCGCGCTCGCGCGTCGCCTGATGACGCACCCCGGCGCGGAACGCATGCTCAGTGGGCTTCTCAGCGCGTTCTTTGACGCCGGGCCTGACGACGCCGACGAAGTAGCCGCATCGCGCAGGCGCGAAGCCGCCCCGCAGGCCCCGATGGTGAAAGACGACCCGCCCAGACGGGAAGCGGCGGCAAAACCGGATCCGGAAGCAGAAGCGCCACCGACGGCCACCCTCTACGTGAACGTGGGCCGGAAAGACGCTCTCAAGGCCTCCGAACTCGGCCGTCTGCTCCGCGAGCGAAGCGGTCTTAAACGCAAAGATATCGGGCGCATACGTGTAAGAGATAAGCATTCTTTCGTTGACGTACCCGAAGAGCGCGCCGAAGAGATCATCGAGGCCATGGTCGGCGCCGTCCTGAACGAGCGGGAGCTGACCATCGAGCTCGCCGAGGCGCAATCCGATTCTCGACGAAGTTGAATCCGTGTCCACGGGTCGTCTATCTTGAACCGATAGATGCCTAGGGGGATTGCTTCAACTGCACCGGAGGCCTTGGGGCTACGCCCCGGCGCCGTCGTGGGCGGACGCTTCGAAGTCGTCGAGCGTATCGACGAAGATCCGCACGCTGTCGTCTGGTCGGCAACCGACCAACAGACGAAGCGCGCGATCGTGGTTCAGGTCCTACGGCCCGACCTCGTGCCCGCAGAGGCAGCCTCGGACTTTCGAGAAGCGTGCCGGATGGCGGCGAAACTATCGCACCGGAACATCGCGAGGATGTTCGGGGTCGGCCGGACAGACAAGGGTGAGCACTTCGTCGCTGGCGAGTGGATCGACGGGACGCGTCTGTCGGAGTTCGTTCGGCAGCGGGATCGTGACGGCGAGCGCCTCTCGCTACGCGGGATCTACAACGTCATGGGGCACCTCTGCAGCGCACTGAGCTATGCCCACGAACAAGGACCACACGGTGCGCTTCGACCGAGTGTCGTATGGGTGACCCGCGGTGGACGTGTAAAGGTTCGCGACTTCGGGATCGGTCAGGTGCTCCTTGAATCCGTCGGGCCGAGCGCCTTTCGCGATAGCGACCACGCCTGTCTCGCGCCAGAGGTGAAGGATGGGGAGCCGGCGACCGTCAAGAGCGACGTCTTCGGAATCGGCGCCATTCTCTACGAGCTCCTCACGATGCGCCCCCCAGGGAAGGGTTTCGTGCCTCCGTCACACGTCCGGGACGACATTCCACCGGAGGTCGACGGCATCTTGTTCCGCTGCCTCGCACCGGACCCGAAAGACCGTTTCGAGTCCCCGGAGGCGGTGAGGGACGCCATCGCGCCATTTGTCGAAGAAGCGAACTCGGTTCCACCGAAAGCATCGTTGGAACCTCCGGCGTTCGACATCGATCTGGCCTCGGTCTTGCCCCCTCCAGACATGAAGATTCCCGAGGTTCCAAGGCGACCCGTGCTCGCTCCGGTGCCCCTGCCTGCGGCATCCAAGCCCAACCTCGCGACACTGCTCGAAGAGCTCTCGGGTGACCCCAAGCAACGTTGGATGGTCGCACGCGACAAGATGGACCACGGCCCGTTCAACGCACGTGAACTGATCGAACGACTCAACGTCGGGGGCTTCTCCGGCAGCGACCAGACGTTCAACATCGACACCGGCGAGCGAAAGCCCCTCGAAGAGTGGTCTGAGTTTCGCGAGTTCTCGCTGCAACGCGCGCACCAGGACGCGGTGGCGCGAGAGAAGGCGGCCCTGGCAAACGCACGCAAATCAGAGAAGCGGTCCGCGGCCGCCAAGTGGATCATCGCCGCCTCGGTGATCGGTCTCATCGGGGTTTCCGTAGGAGGCTACTTGGTGTCACGGTCGAGCGACGCTCGCGAAAGGGTCTCCACCGCGCTCGATGATCTGTTCGACCTCGGAGATATTCCAACGGGCGAGGCCGGCCTTCTTCCGGACGAGCCGGTGAAACGACGCAAGCGCAGCGCACAGACGGCACCCAAGACTCGCAAGGGCAGCTTCAGCACCTACGAAGACGCCATGAGTCGTGCGGTCGAGATCGGCGACGCGTCGAAGGGTGGTGGCGAAGGGCGACTTACCGGAACTCAGGTGGCCGGGGTCATGAACCGCCACCTGAACCGCTTCTACGGCAAGTGTGTGATTCCTGAGCTCAAGGGCGGCGCACACCTCGGCAAGGTGAAGGTCGACCTCGCCATCGCGGGCAACGGCTCGGTACTCGGTGCATCAACCCGAGCAGGGGGCCCTGGGTTCCAGGCGTGCATGGGCCGCGAGATCGCGAGCATCCGATTTCCATCGTTCGGCGCGCCGCGCATGGGCGCCCGCTACAGCTTCGACACGCGCTGACCCTCTCGCTACTAAGTGAGACCCTTGGCCACCGCGGGGATCTTTGCAAAGCCGTCCTTGTCGGTCGCCTTCTCGAGAGCATCCTGGGCCGTGACCATGCCGTCCACGACTAGCGCAGCGAGGACAGAGTCCATCGTTTGCATGCCGTGACTCCCGCCACTCTGGATGAGGCTCTGGAGCATCGACGTCTTGGCCTCCCGGATCGCGGAGGAGACGCCCGGGGTGCCGACGAGGATCTCTTGCGCGGCGACCCGTCCGCTGCCGTCCGCCCGCTTGAGAAGTTGCTGGGCGACGATGCCCGCAAGCGACTCGGCAAGCATGCCGCGGATTTGTGGCTGCTGGCTCGCCGGGAACGCGTTGACAAAGCGGTCTACCGTAGCGGGCGCGGAGTTGGTGTGGACCGTCGCGAAAATGAGAATCCCGAAACTCGCAAGCTGGAGCGCCATCTTCATCGTCTCGCGGCCCCGAAGCTCGCCCACGAGAATCACGTCGGCGTTCTCCCGTCCCGCGCTCCGTATGGCATCGGCGAAGCTCGGCGTGTGGACCCCGACCTCACGGTGGGTGATCTGGCACTTGCGCGGCTTGTGGACGAATTCGATCGGGTCCTCGATCGTGAGGACATGGCCTTCGCGGGTTCGGTTGATGTGGTCGATCATCGCCGCCAAGGTGGTACTCTTGCCGCTGCCGGTGGGCCCAGTCACCAAGACCAACCCCGATCGCTGATCGGCGAGTCGCACGATGGCGCTGGTGAGGCCGAGTTCGACCGCGCTGAGGATCTTCGTCGGGATGGTGCGGAAGACCGCGCCCGGGCCAGTCGTCTTGTAGAGATAGTTCGCTCGAAAGCGCGCCCTGTCTTCGTAGTCGTGAGCGAAATCGAGGTCGTGGTACGCATGGAAGTACTCACGTCGATCCCGGTCGAGCAGCTCGTCCATGAGCCCCGTGAGCATGTCGCGCTCGAGAGGCTTGTCTTCGATGGGAACGAGTTCGCCCTTCAACCGAATCGTCGCCGGGTAGCCCACCGACAAGTGAAGATCGGATCCACCCTGCTCGAGCAGAACGTCGAAATAGCGATCGAGTGCAGGCATCGGCTACTTGTCCTTCCTAGAGAAGAGATTTCGGCGTCCACCCTTTGGAGATGACCCCCGATCGTTGGGTGAGGTCTGGACGTTTGGGGACGCACTCTGGGCGCCGATCAGGCGTGCATCGTCGGCGTACTGGCGCGCGACCTTTTCCGTAATCGCCCCGGACGCAAGCAGTTGGTTGAGAGAGTCCTCGATTCGAATCATGCCGAACCCGCGACCCCGTTGTAGAAGGCTCGGGAGCTGAAAGAGCTTGTCGTCCCGAATCAAAGACCAAAGGGCCATGTTGCCAGTCAGAAGCTCCACCCCAGCGACGCTGCCCGTCTTGTCGGCTCGGGGTATCAAACGCTGGCTGACCACGAACTTCAACGCGCCCGCCAGGGTCGCACGAACCTGCGACTGATCGTCGGGCGGGAACATGTCGATCAATCGGTCGATCGTGGTCGCCCCCGACGGGGTGCTCATCGTCGCGAACACCAGGTGTCCTGTCTCCGCCGCCTCGAGCGCTTTCTCCACGGTTTCTCGATCCCGCAGCTCGCCGATCGCGATGACGTCGGGGTCTTCGCGGAGAGATCCCTTTAGTGCAGATTGGAAGCTCTTCGTGTGGGCGCCGATTTGGCGCTGACTCACGATCGCTCTCTTGATCGGGTGTACGATCTCGACCGGGTCTTCGACGGTGATGATGTGGACGGCCCGCGCGCTGTTGAAGAGGTCGACCAGCGCCGCAAGCGTCGTCGTCTTCCCCGCACCACTTGGACCCGACACGACGACCAGCCCCTGATGGTAGTCGAGCAGCTGTCGGAGCTCAGTTGGCAGTCCGAGGCTCTCGAGCGTCGGGGGTTCGTTCTTGATGAGCCGAAAGCAGCCCTTCATCCCGGTTCGTTGCTTGCTCGTGTTGACGCGGAGACGCCCTGCCCCCTCCACCTCACACGCGAAATCGGCATACCCGAGCTCTTCGAACTGTTGCTCGGTTCGCTCGTCGAACAGCGGCATCAAGAGGGTCTTGACTTGACTGGCGGTGAGCGGCGTTCCCTGCGGAACCAGATACCCGTTGCACCGGAATCGCACCGGTTCACCAGCCATGACATGCACATCGCTCGCCGCCTGCGACCGTGCGTCTTGGAGCAAACGCTGCAGTTCGACGGACTCCTTGATCGAAGCGCCGGCGGGCTCGAACTGGGCGAGCGGCGATGCCTCGGGCGGCGGATGGTAAGAGTTGCGCGCGACGACCCTGCGCGCGTCCGGATACTGCACCGCTACCGGCGGCGGTCGAAGTGATGCCGCGGATCGCGAGCCCCCCTCTTCATCGTCGAACTCTTGAACGGCGCGGGTTCGTGCGGTGCCCGGGGACTTCGGCACGGAGACCTCGATCGGACTCACGGCGCGGCGCTGTGCCGTCGTGCGGATCCCGCCAATGGGGACGCCGACGGGCTCGACCTGGTTGGCGGGCGGCTGAGAGAGCGAATCGGGCAACCACAGTCGGAGAAGCAGCATCGATCCCGAGCGCGCCATCGTCGCGACGTACTTGCTCCCGTTGATCTGGGTGGCCACCGGCGCGCACGCGCCGTCCTGCTCCGGAACGAGCGCCTGCAGCGGCGTGCTGTGTACGAGCTTCAGGATGTGTTGCGCGGTCAGCGGTTCGCGCGTGACGGGCTGCAGCCGCCCCTTACGCTTCGCAGCTGCTGTCGCTCCGCTTTGGAAGACGATCTCGCTTACGTCCGCGCGATCGAGGTAGTGAAGAAACTTTTCGAGTCCTGGCACGTTCCAATGTTAGCGGTGAATTCTGTTGTGAGCCAAATCACTTCTGCACTGCCCTTGCTTTCGCCCCAAGCTACCGAGAAGTCACGGGAAACGGGTGAGATCCGTTCGTTTGACAGGATGCGGATCACGTTGCTAGCGTCTTGTTAGCAAAAATCGAGCTGCCCCCTTGTCCGTATACAACGGAAAAGTGTAATATAAGTATCATGTCCGAGGAAAAAGAGTCTTCCGTCCTTTTTAACCTTCGAGAGCTCATGGGCCTTGAAGAAGATCGAGTCCGCGAGGAAGAGGAAGAACGCATCCAGGCGGAGGCCGCCGAGCGGGAGCGCATCGCGCAAGAGACCCAGCAGCGCCGCGAAGCAGAGGAAGCGCAGCGTCGAGCAGAAGAAGAAGCGCAGTTGGCCGCAACCGAGATGGCGCGCGAAGAGGAAGCGCGTGTGGCACGCGAACGCCAGCAAGCGGATCTCCGTGTGCGTCTCGAAGAAGAGGCGCGCGCCAAAGCGGACGAACACAAGCGCATGCTCGACCATGAGAAGCAACTGGCCGCGATCAGCGCACAGCAGCGAAAAGGGGTGCACCCGGGTCTCCTCGCAGGCGCGCTGGTGTTGGTCCTCGCGGCGGTTGGCGGCTCGTACTTCGGAATCTACCGGCCCGCCGTGGAGCAGCGAGAGGCAGAGGCACTCGCAGCCAAGATGGAAGCGGAGCGCGCCGCGCGAGAAGCCGAGGAGGCTCGCCAGGCAGCCGAGGTCGAGTCCCAGAAGCGCGTGCAGGCCGAGGCTGAGCAGGCTCGCATGGCGGAACAAGCCAAACGTGAAGCGCAAGCCGCGGCAGCCGCAAGGCGCGCCGCAGCGCCTGCACGGCCGTCAGGGAAGAAGCGACGTGCGAAGTCGCGCAAGGCCGACACCGACGATCCACTGGCTGGGCTGGACAGCCTGTAGGACTCGCCGTAGCGTTGGCTGCGGTGAGTGATGGATGACCACGATGCGGCGTCGCGCCTGGCGCTTGCGCTCGATGTTCCGAACCTCGACGCGGCGACACGCCTGATCGACCAAACGAGAAGATCGATCGGAGTCTACAAGATCGGCCTGGAATTGTTCACCGCCGTGGGGCCGGCGGCAGTGCAAGCCGTGGCGAACGTGGGGGCGAAATGCTTCCTCGACCTCAAGATTCACGACATTCCGGCGACGATGGCGCGCACCGTGACACGCGCGCGCGACATGGGGGTCGACTTCCTCACCGTGCATGGCGCCGCCGGCGAGGAGGCACTCTCCCTGGCGAACGAAAACGCAGGCGGAACCCGACTTCTCGCAGTCACAGTCCTGACGAGTTTCGACGACGCCTCGCTTTCCAAGATCGGTTTCCGAAGTGGGGCCACGGAGGCCGCGATGACGCTTGCCCACGTCGCGTGGCGCGCCGGGCTTCGAGGGTTCGTGAGTTCAGCACACGAGTGCAAAGCGCTTCGCGACGAACTCGGCGACGACGCGTTCCTCGTCACGCCCGGGATTCGGCCGTCTGGCGTCGATGCCGGTGACCAGAAAAGGATCATGACTCCCGCTTCCGCGATCGCGGCTGGATCGAGTCTGTTAGTCGTGGGTCGCCCGATTCGGGATTCTGATGACCCCACCGCTGCCGCCGCTGCCCTCGCAGCGGAGGTCGAGTTGGCGCTCCAGCCATGACACGAGCACTGGCCGGACACCGATCGGTGCTCGAGGCGCTTCGCGGCCAGACCACGGTTCGACGTGTGTACGTCGAGGCCGACGACCGCTTTCCAGACATCCACAACGCGGCCTCGCGAATGGGCGTTCGCATAGAAACTCGCAATCGCGCGGAACTCGACAAACTGAGCGAGGGGGCGAGGCATCAAGGCGTCGTTGCGGTAGCCGACCCTTACCACTTCTGGGATCTGGACGATTTGGTCACGCACGCCGGTCATCGATCAATTCTCGTAGCGCTCGATGAAATCACCGACCCACAGAACCTTGGCGCCATCATTCGAAGCGCGGTCACCCTCGGCACGCACGGGGTCATCATCCCAAAGCACCGAGCCGCCGCCATCACGCCCGCCGTCGTTCGGGCGTCCGCGGGCGCCACCGAGCACGCATCGATCGCACGGGTGACGAACCTGCAGCGAAGTCTGCTCTC